>NZ_JBFSPI010000030.1:0-51386 GCF_041464685.1 Vibrio sp. 10N.237.312.B06 | reverse complement strand
GCTACCGATGTATTGTTGAACGCGAAATGTACAGCAAAGATCAACACGCCCTAGGTGAACGTTAATAACTAGGCGAACCTAAGCGATGGAGAGACTTTATGTACGGAAGTATTCTGATTACCTTGGCACTATCAACAACGCAACCTTACCCTGAAAAATTTGAGAAACTTTATACCGAAGAAACCGAAATCACTTATGACGACCTCGTGGTCGATGTTCATGGCTACAAAGTTCCCACGAGATCAGCATTTCGAGGTTGGATGCTCCTTAACCACGCCCAAGATCAAGTCAAGGCGATCGGACAGCAACTCAAAGATAACGGCATCACCCAAAGCATGCCTCTGCACTTAGTCTTGTTGCAAGGCACCGACTGGGCAATGAGCAACACCACTCTGTTTACCCTACCCAATAAAAAGCATGTACCAAAAATGATTAATACCCTTAAGTACATTCAACAATATATTGAGCCTGAGATTGGCGTTGTAATTCCTGTGTCTGGAGAAAGAACCGATATCTACAATCAGCAAGCGGGTGGCGCACTGCGAAGTAAACACTTAGAGTTCTGCGCTTTAGACTTAGTGCCTGCTAATGATATTACTCGCGAAAACCTACACGTGAAGCTTAAAAAGATTCATGCGGAATTTGGGCAAAAGAATAACGTTGGACTGGGTTTATATTCTGGTGTTCGATTCCACATCGATACTTGTGGATTCAGACAGTGGTAAGCACACGAATAGGTCACAAAGACATACTAAGCAATGGAGTCATTGTGACTCACAAATAGAACACCGAAAATTAAACCATTGATTTAATAATAAAAATACAACTGGAACGCTAATTGCTATTGATAACAAGTATCATAATTATTAATAGCAATTAGGAATTCAATATGAAGACGATGACTCAACGCTTTCAAACTCTACTTTCTGTTTCAAATTTCAGTTTAGCGATCACCGCCTTGCTAATGCTACTCAGTATTATTGTTGCTTATCCGATGGCCGATTACTTCTCACTACCCATTCAAATTTTCGCACACATCAGCACCATATTGGTGGCCGGGTTACTAAAAATCAGCTACGTAGGCCGCTGTGTTGCACAATACAGCCTTGGGCAAGAAGTACGCTAAATCACACAGCGCTAGCCTTGATACTGGGACCATTAGACAATATCAAGGCTACTGAAAAGATCATACAGTTGGTGGGATTTATAAGGTTTCGGCAAGTAGGCGTTCATGCCTGCTTCAAAGCAATTTTTGATGTCCTCTTCTAAGACACTAGCGGTTAAAGCAATAATGGGTAGTGGTGGGGTTTGTTGATCTGTCTCCCACTCTCGAATCACACGAGTCGCCGTTATACCATCCATAACTGGCATCATGCAGTCCATTAGAATGGCATCAAACTGAGCGCCCTGGGTGATGACATCGACCGCCTCTTGGCCATTGCTGGCAATCAAATATTCATAGCCCGCTTGCTCAAGGAAGAAGCTCGCTATCTTCTGATTCATCAGGTTGTCTTCAACAATCAGAATACGTCGATTCAGAGAACGAACTTCTTCATCTTTTACTTCCACCGTCGGTGATTGTACTTCACCGGCATCAAGCGATCGTAGGCTGTTTAAGAAGCGTCTACCCAAAAATGGTAATGTATGGGTCGAGTGAACCGTTTCTGTGATTAGATTGGTTTTAAATAGGTGATGCTGGCACACAATAACGCGAGTCAGCGGATACAACGCCTTTAACGCCTCAAGATCTTTCCTCATAGAGTGATGCAGCGTGTGACAATAAAGTACTAAGTCACTTTCTTTCAGGCTCTCACCAAGATCCGAAATGGATGACACAACATTAGGTCGAACATTTAAGCGCTCGCACTCTTTGACCAATTGATCGAGGTAATTGAAAGAATTCGAGATAATAGTCGCACGGCTTAGGTTATCGAACGTTTGAGCGTGAGCCTCGACCGTGTCTACGTACAAACAAAAGGTGAATGTAGAGCCTCCTCCTTTCACTGAGCGTGCGGTAATATAGCCGCCCATCAAGTCAACAAGCTGCCGACAAATCGCAAGCCCTAGCCCTGTACCGCCGAATTGGCGAGTAATACTGCCATCTTCTTGAGTGAAAGGTTCAAAAATGGACTCTAGCTTCTCTGGCTCAATCCCAATCCCGGTATCAGACACACTGCATTCAAGCTTACCTCGCCCCAAAGACATCGGTGTATAAGCAATATCCGTTGTAATCGTGCCTTTTGAGGTAAATTTAATAGCATTAGACAGCAAATTGGTTAGCACTTGTCGAACACGATACTCATCGAAAAACAGCTGTGTTGGGGTTTGAGCATCAATGTTGATATCGAGTTCAATGTCTTTACTGATCGCTTTCGACAAAATTACGCTCACAGAGTCGTAAACCGCTTCTCGCAAATCGGCATTATGCGGCGACAACATTAAGTTACCCGACTCTATCTTAGAAAGATCGAGAATGTCATTGAGTAACACCAACAACGAATGTGAAGACGACTCGATATCCTCAAGTACCTCTTGTTGGTTAGCGCTCAGTTGACTCTGAGATAAAATTTCCGCCATACCGATAATTCCATTAAGCGGCGTACGTATTTCATGGGACATGTTCGCTAAAAAAGCACTCTTAGCTTTATTCGCAGAAATCGCATCTTCTTTTGCTTCTATCAACTCTTGGTTGTGTTGTTGATTGCGCTCCATAACTCTATTTAAAGTATCTACAAATTCAGCGAGCTCATCATTACCGTTGGTTTGTATGGCTTTATGCTTACCATCAGCGCATTCCGAAACCCCTTTTAAGATAAGTGATAGATTTCTATTTAAACGCAGAGAAGTGGTTGAGCTTAACCATAATAAGACACCTGCGACAGCAAGTATCAACAACGTCATTACCAAGGTTTGCTTTTTTTGTCGGTCAATACTCTTTGTTAAATCCAATTGAAGTTGCTTGGTATAAGCACCAACCGCCTTTGAGATCGCCAGTTTCTTTCGCTCTAAACTTTCCACATGTTCATATATTTCAGGTGCCGAGAAGTCACCTTTGAGAAGCCGAGCAGTAAAACGGTCTTGAAATTCATCTTGGGAGAACATGTTTAACAGTTTGCTAATTTCCAGCGAGTGGCTGTCTGATCGTAAAAACGTACCTAACAGCTGTTGTTGCCTGTCTAAAGCACCAACATAGCTCAATAAATATTGATCGATCAGCTCTGGAGAACGATACAAGCGGTAACTCAGCCACGCTTCTCGCTGAGTCCAGAACACGTAGTGAGTAAGATTGATAAACATCGCATCTGTTTGGCTGATCTTTTCGTCCACTATATTGGCACGATATTCAGACAGCTCCATTAACACGCCTTTTAACAGGTCAAAGGCTCGTTCTGTTTGCTGTGCGTTGCTGACAGTAATCTGTGATGCGTCGCTGTCAGTACTAGTGGTTACCCGCGCGAGCTTCTTTAACACACTCTTTAACTCAATCAACTGCGGCTCGACAGTCCAACTGTTGTCGAACTGTTGAAGTTGTATTTCGTAATGAGCAAGCCTATCCACTTCCGCTTGCAGCTTTAAAAACAATGGACCTTTCTCTGGGGAGTCTTTAGACAGCACTAACCATTGATAAGCACCACTTGAAACAGCATTAAAAGATTGAAGTGCTTCCACCTTAATTCGCGTTGCTTCAAGGTGATTCATCTTCTTATCGTTCTTGAGCACTTCATTGACTGTAAACCCAAACATGATGAATACAGAAACTGTTGAAAGAAAAATAAGACGCCATCTAATTGACATATTTATCATTTTTATAACGACTCCTTTCCCGATAGTATTTTTACCTAGCCCAATATAAGAATAGGACATTAACAAGAGTTATTGATCAAATTGAATATGAACAAATGACATTATGAGCTAATCATAGGGAATTCACGTCAGTCGTTATCCACATACAGGATTTAAAGAGGAAGGTCTGTTTTAAACAAGTGAAAGGATAAGGTTATGCCTCTAGATGACCGCAAGTCACTGCTCTAGAAACCAATAAACACCAAAGTTAAGTCAAATTTGTGAGATCTAATCGTTTGCGTCACGAACTTTCTGTACTCAAACTCAGCTTATTCAAAGGTCGAACAAGAAAACTCGCTGAATACCTTATCTGTCGTTTACTTTTTAAGTGTAACTAGTGCTAATGATCACATCTTCAATGATCGCAATTCCCTTTATTACACATCATGTTTTGATCTGAGTATTTTTTGGCGAAAATTAAGTGCTACAGACTGTTAAAGTCAATAGCCTTTCTTGACACTAAAACCTTAATTTATGACCAATTAAAAGCCAATTTTCAGATAATTAATCTATGTTTATTTTTCCTAGCAGAATAACTCGTCGTACCTTACAATCCTGCCACATAAAAATTACAAATTACACACAAGGCATATCAAGCAAATTTAAGTGGCGTTAAAGACCACCAAAGCTTAGATAGCTCAACTCCCCCATGCACTCATGGCTACCCTACATTCGCTATGATTGCAGACATTAACGTGAAAGGTCCCGAGTAAAGATGAGTCCCGAAAAGCACCTCCTAGACTGGCAAACTAGTCAAACTATTGCTGAATCAATCGCTCCTACTTTAGGTCAGTTGTACCGCCAAAAAGGCGTTGAAGTTATCCTCTTCGGTAAAACACTGGTTAACGCAACAACTATCGACATCATCAAAGCTCACCGCATCGCAAAACGTTACACAGGTTCTCCGCTTACCGCAGAACAGACTCAACCCATCATTCAACACCTTCTCTCTATGGACTTGTCTCCATGTCGTATCGATGTTGGTCGCCTTGCTCATACATTCTGGCAAGATCGCGAAGACACACACGGGTTGGATGATTTCCTACAAACTGCACTTTTAGAATCGCTTGAAGGCGAGGCGATGACAGAACCTCGCGATGTTGTATTGTACGGTTTTGGTCGTATTGGCCGATTGCTTACTCGTCTATTGATCGAGAAAAGTGGCCCAGGTTACCCACTGCGTTTACGTGCAATTGTTGTTCGTGGCGGCAAAGATGGTGACTTAGAAAAACGTGCAAGCTTGCTACGTCGTGACTCTGTTCATGGCCAATTCAACGGCAGCATTGTTGTAGACCAAGAACGTAAAGCGATCATCGTTAACGGTAACTTCATCCAAGTTATCTACGCAAACAAGCCAGCAGAAGTGGATTACACATCTTACGGTATCGAGAATGCACTTGTGGTTGATAACACCGGTGTGTGGCGTGACGCTGAAGGCCTAAGCCAACACGTTGCGTGTAATGGCGCAAAGAAGGTTCTACTGACTGCGCCAGGCAAAGGTGAAATCAAGAACGTTGTATTTGGTGTAAACCAAAATGACATTCAACCAGAAGACACGCTCATCTCTGCTGCAAGCTGTACAACCAACGCGATTACGCCAGTATTAAAAGCGGTTCACGACAAGTTTGGTGTCCTATCAGGTCACATCGAAACGGTTCACTCATTTACCAATGACCAAAACCTAATCGATAACTTCCACTCAGGTGATCGTCGTGGTCGTGCTGCTTCATTGAATATGGTACTGACATCGACTGGTGCTGCTAAAGCGGTATCAAAAGCGATGCCAGAAATGGAAGGTAAGCTAACAGGTAATGCGATTCGCGTACCTACGCCAAACGTTTCAATGGCAGTAGCAAACCTAAACCTTGAGAAAGGCACAAACAAAGAAGAGTTGAACGAATACCTGCGTGAAATGGCGCTATCTTCAACTTTATCTGCACAGATTGATTACACCGACTCAACCGAGATTGTATCTACCGATTTGGTTGGTTCTCGCCACCCAGGTGTGGTTGACGGTGTTGCAACTATCGCGCAAGACAACCGCGCTGTTCTTTACATTTGGTACGACAACGAGTTTGGCTACAGCTGCCAAGTTGTTCACTGTATGGAACAGATGATGGGTGTTCGTTACAAGACATACCCTGAAGTTTAAACGACTTCGATCTTGTAACTAACTCAGCGCAAACGGCTCCACAACATAATAATTATATCTGCGAAGTCTATTATGGGCTTCGCAACCCTTCTTGTTTTACTCCCCCGTATAAACAGGAAGGTTGCCACTTAGATCTGCTCTCTCTATCTGATCTAAGTGGCCTTTTTACATCTGTTACTTTAATTTTGGTCTCTATTACGCCAACTTTGTCTTCTTCGCTCTAACAAAGCTCGACTTCACATCTGTTACAGCTCAACCTCAACGTCTGACTGAATCGTACTCGAACACGCAAGGACATAACCTTGCTCAATCTGTTCTGGCGTCAAAGTCTCTTGGCTGCTTGATTCCACTGAACCTTTGGTTACTTTGCACTTGCAAGAACCACAAATCCCACTGCGACAGGCAATAATAATCGGAACACCAGCTTTCTCTAATGAATCAGCCAATGGTGTACCCGCTTCCGCTTCTACTTCTGCGCCAAATGCAGGAACAAACACCTTAACGGCACCATTTGAATCTGCAGACGCTTCCGCTTGTGACTCTTCTGAAGCTGTGTTGCTATTGACCAATGAATCCGTGTTTGGGTTCGCTGGCGTGAAACTTTCTTGATAGAAATTTTCCATGTTGAATTCTAGTTCTTTCAGGTAGCTTTCTATGTTTTGCATAAAGCCAACTGGGCCGCACAGATAAACAGTTCGGTCTAAAATATCTGGGCTTAGTTTTACTAACCAATTCTTATCTAATCGACCTTGAGGAGCGACTGTTCCTTCACTGTCTTTTAGCAGCAATTTAAGATTGAAGTTGTTGTGCGCCTCATCTAATTGATGCAGTTCTTGAAAGTAAATGGTCTCACGCTTATTGCGTGCCATGTGGACGAAGTCGATCTCAATATCACTGCCTTGAGCCAGCCAATATTTTGCCATCGCCATCACTGGTGTAATACCGCAACCTGCACTCACTAGCGTCACTTTTTTCGTTGCTGTTGGCATGCAATCAATACAGTTAAACGCGCCAGCAGGCTTCAATACTGAAACCTCATCACCTTCATCAAGCTCATCAACAATAAAGTTCGAAACCAAGCCACCTTCCACACGTTTCACCGTGAGCTTCAGGTGATTATCTTCAGGACAAGAAGCCACAGAATAGGCACGATAATCGGTTTTCGTCGGCATATCTAAACCCAGAGTAATGAATTGCCCAGGCTTAAAATTGAAATGTAAGTCTTGTGGAATACTGCCAAGCTCAAAGCTGACCGTATCTGGCGTCTCGTGCCATTTCTTTAAACACACTAAATTGATTGAATCGCTATCCGACCATGCATACATAGTTCACGCACCTTACTGATGATTAAATGACTAAAGATTTAAATCTAAAAAGCCCCGGAGCTGTTTGTTTTATTAAAAACGTCACAACAACGAGGCTTCAGGTTGGCTTAAATTAAGCCGCTAAGATTGTTTTAAGATCTTGTTCTGGCGTTGAAATAGAACGCATATCGAACTCGTCTTGCATAATCTTAAGTAGGTTTTCAGTTAGGAACGCAGGTGCTGTAGGGCCTGTGTAGATACCTTTCACACCTAGAGCGAACAGAGTAAGCAAGATAACGATCGCTTTTTGCTCGAACCAAGATAGAACCAGCGTTAACGGAAGTTCGTTGATACCACAATCAAACTCTTGAGACAGTGCGATAGCAAGCTGAATCGCAGAGTAAGCATCGTTACATTGGCCAACATCTAACAGACGTGGGATACCGTTAATGTCGCCGAATTGGTTTTTGTTGAAACGGAATTTACCACATGCCAATGTCAGGATTACTGAATCTTCTGGCGCTTGAGCTGTGAAGTCTGTGTAGTAGCTACGTTCAGATTTGTCACCGTCACAACCACCGACTAGGAAGAAGTGTTTAATGTTGCCTTCTTTTACTTGCTCAACAACCGCAGGTGCCGCTTCCATCAGTGCGTTACGACCAAAACCGACAGTGATCATTTGCTCGATCTCGTCGTGTTTGAAACCTTCTTGCGCTAGTGCACAATCAATTACTGCGCTGAAATCGTCGCCTTCAAGGTGATCAACACCCGGCCAGCCCACGATGCTGCGTGTAAATAGACGGTCTGCGTAAGAACCTACATCAGGGTTAAGCAGGCAGTTAGACGTCATTACAATTGCGCCAGGGAAGTTAGCGAATTCTTTTTGCTGGTTCTGCCAAGCGCTGCCGTAGTTACCCGCAAGGTGTGGGTACTTGTTTAGCTCTGGGTAACCGTGTGCTGGTAGCATCTCACCGTTAGTGTAAACGTTGATGCCCTTGCCTTCAGTTTGTTGAAGAATCTTTTCTAGATCATGTAAGTCGTGACCAGAAACAAGAATACAGTGACCTTTTTTAGTCTTCACATTCACGGTTGTTGGTTGAGGGTGACCAAAGGTATCTGTCTCGCCTTTGTCTTGCATTTCCATTACTTTGTAGTTCATCAAGCCAATCTGCATTGATGTATCAAGTAACTGTTTTAGATCGGATGGATCTGTACCTAGGAACGCCATGATTTCATGGTATTCAGCAAAAATAGCGTCATCAGTTTGACCAAGAACACGAGCGTGCTCCATGTAGGCTGCCGCACCTTTTAAGCCGTATAGGCAAAGAAGACGAAGACCAATCACATCTTCGTGTTGAGAATCGTGACCACGGTTTACAGCAGCTTGAGGCGCAAGTGCCAATAGCTCTGAAGAATCTGTTGGAAGATCGAACTGTGCTGCTGCAGAAAGCTCTGGAATTTCAAAACCAATCAATGTTGCTGCTGCACGAACTTTTTGCTCTAAACGCTGCTTGAATTCATGAGACTGTTGTGCGAATTCGATAATACGAGCAGGGTCGAAGTTAACGTTAGTCAGTGTTGCGAAGAACGCTTTTGGCGCCCACTCATCAACTTCTGTATCAATAACATCGCAAGCGCGACCTAAGCTTGCCCAAAAAGAAACGCCTTGAAGAGAATGCACCAACACGTCTTGAAGGTCGGATACTTCCGAGGTTTTTCCACACATGCCTTGTGCGAAAGAACAGCCTTTTACGGTTGGGGTTTGAATTGTTTGTTCACATTGAATACAGAACATATAAGGGGCTCCAGTAATTTTTTATTAGCTGTAAGTACTTTGCTTACAGTGACTTATTCCAACCCCTATAGAGCATCAAGCGTGCCAACTTTTAAATTATTGATTTTATGGAACTTACTGTTATTCCATAATTTTAGTGCGTGATTATGACTACATATAAACTCTCAATCCACACACACCTGTGTCATAGTGACTCTCTGATATTTATTAACGGTGTTCATGTTTCGTTCAGAATGGAAGCGATATAGTAACAACATAGAGAAAAGAGGAATGAATATGAAAAATATATTAGTTACGATTGTTGCGTTGTTTACTGGCCTATTGGCGTTATTCACGAGCTTGATTCTTGCTATTCCTTTAGCTATTGCAGCTTTAATCACTGGCAAGCGCATTCAGAATCAAATGAAAAAACAGGGTTTCGGAGCTCACATGAACACACGTCAATCATCTACCAGTGATGCCGGTGTTATTGAAGGTGAATACGAAGACCTTTCAAGCAGAAAGTAATCTAAACTTCAGTTTCAGACATAGTAAAAGAACAACAGAGACAACATCAAAAAATGCATAGAAATACCATTCTAACGCTACTCGCCTTAACGACTTTAAGTCTCGTTGGTTGTTCCAACGAGACATCGATACCTGCTTACGAAACATCTCCAAACTTGCCTGAATATCAGCAAGACAGCTTTGATGCCTACGTCAATGAAACTCAAGATTGGTTATTGAAAAACCGTGTATTCATGACCAAAGACAAGCAGCTAGAGATTCGACTCAATTCACCCACCGAATACAAACCTGCGGCACCTAACGGTAAGGCAGTTTTATTGGTACATGGTTTAGGTGATTCTCCGTACTCATTTAAAGACATCGCAACGCACTTAGCAGAGCAAGGCTACCTAGTGAGAACGGTATTGCTACCGGGCCACGGCAGTCGTGTCGGTGACTTAATGCAACCAAGCTTAGAAGATTGGCAAGGTGTTGTAGCTCATCATACGAAGCTATTGGAGCAAGAGTATGATTCTGTGTGGCTTGGCGGTTATTCAACAGGTGCGAACCTTGTGACTTCAGAGGCGATGAACGATCCTAAGATCTCTGGGTTACTGTTGTTCTCTCCTGCGTTTCAACCGAGCTCTTCTGCAGTTCAATATGCGGAGCTAGCAAGCTATTTTGTCACTTGGGCGGATCAAGATCCTGAAGACAATGTACTTCGCTATAACTCACTGCCAATGAATGGTGCTTCGGTTTACTACCAAACCTCAGAAGTGGTTCGTGAGGGCCTGCAAGACAAACACTTTGATAAGCCCGTGTTTATTATGATGAGTGAAGGCGACAGTGTCATTGATACCCACTTCGTTCAGCAGGCATTTACGGAGTCCATGCCAAACCCAAATAACGTGTTGGTTTGGCAAGGAGAAACCACACTTGACGATCCTCGCGCTGTTCAATACAGCATGAAGATCCCAGAGCAACGTATCTCGAACGGCTCTCACATGGGCTTACTGTTCTCGCCAAGCAATCCTTACTACGGGATCAATGGTAGCGAGAAGATCTGCTCCAATGGTCAGGAGGAAGGTTTTGAAGCACAGTGCAACGCGACAAATGAAGTGTGGTACTCAGCGTGGGGATATCGTGAAGAAGGTAAAAACCATGCGCGTTTGACCTACAACCCGTACTTTTCAGATTCCATGGAAAAACTCGATGCGGTTCTGAATTCGGAAGGCTAACAAGCTCAAGTCTGTCGAAGCCAATCCATAGAAGTCAAAAAAGCTCACTAGATAACGTCTAGTGAGCCTTTTTAATGGATATCGTTTCTTTCCAGTATATGGACTATCGCTATATCGTCCACACCACACGCACAGCAAGCAGGATTAAAACCACGCCAGACAATCGATCGATCAACTGCGCTTTTGCTCGAATGCGCTCTACGATCAATGGGCTAGAGAGCACTAGAGTAATAAAGGTATACCAAAGGCCATCAACAATCAGTGGCGTTGAGACAATAATCACTTGATTGCTCAGTTCGTTACCTAACGCCACAAATTGGCTAAATAGAGCGATAAAGAACAGAGCGATCTTAGGGCTCAAGATAGAGATCAAGAAAGCCTCGCGAGCAGACTGCATGTAGCTCATCTGTTCACCCGCTTCCAATTTCGCAGCAACTCCACCTTTTGAGCGCAACGCGTTTACACCGAGATAGAGCAGATACGCAGCACCCGCTAAACTGATCCCTTTGAACAACATTGGTGATTGCTCAAGTAACACCGCTAAACCGACAATGGTTGCGAACGCGTAAATACCTATGCCCGCAGCGTGTGACCAAGCTGCGATAAGTCCGTTCATACGGCCACCAGCCAAACTGTGCTTAGCGATCATCGCCAAGCTTGGGCCCGGAGACATTGCACCCAACAAGCAAATCGCTAACAAAGAAAACCAAATTGTTACTGTCATCATTCCATTCCTAGTAAAACAAAGCGCTCTAGCTGAACACTCTACAATTAATACTCAATACTTAGCGCTTACAATAAGCCGCAGTAGGTATTATTTGAAATCAAAGATTATCATCACTGGTATGATTAGAAATCATACTTATATTGTAACTCGACTTTTGAATGGCTTTAAACGCTTTCTCTCGAGCCCATTTATGGGCAGAGTCGTTATCATACTTAGGATGCCACATCAGCCAATAGGTATGCATTTCTGTCTCAAACGGCAGCGAAAAGTAAGCGACATCGAGATGTCGACCCAAGTTATAAGCAATATGCTCCGGCACAATCATCAAGTAGTCGTCTTGCATTAACACGTTTCCCGCCGATGAAAAGAACGGAACCTGCAGAGCCACTCTTCGTTTAAGCCCTTTTTTCTTCAATGCTATGTCCGCGTAGCTGTCTTTATCTCCGCCACCTGTCACTTTGATGTGAGAGTAGCTGACGATATCTTCTGCACTCAAAGCCGATTGGTGGGCTAATGGGTGCGACTTGCGCATTAAACACACCGATTTATCTTCACCAAGCTTAATGCTTGAGACATGTTCTGGCTTTGTGGGAAACATACTGGAAGCCAGATGAATACCCGACTCGTTCAAAGCTTCAAGGTAATTTGGCTGCCACAAACGGAAGGCCAAATTAATGTTGGGGGCTTCGGCGGACACCTCTGCAACAATAACAGGAAGAATATACTGAGCCACATAGTCACTCGAAGACAATACCAGTTCACCCTGCCAGTCTTGCGGTTCAAAGGGTTTATCGTCTAAAAGGTGGTCGAACTCTCCAAGCAAGTCATCGAGTTTACCTTTGAGCAACAAAGCACGGTTAGTCGGAACCAGTTTGTTACCATCACGAACCAGCAAAGGATCACCACATAGATCTCTAAGCTGAGCCAGTTGACGGCTCACCGCCGACTGCGTGATGTGCAAACGCTGAGCTGTTCGACTGACATGGCACTCTTCAAGAAGCACATGCAGAGAGCGCAGTAGGTTTAAGTTGATATTGCCTAACATGAATGCACCGTCGCATTCTGTTTGTTAAAAAACTCCGTTAAGACAGTATGAGTCATAAGATGTCGAAGTTCAGGATAGCCTTGCAGCTGGTCGCGAATTTGGTTCAAACGCTCCATGCTTTCAACTTCAACATAAAGCATCATGTCGGTCTCACCGCTGATAGAGTGACACCACTGCACACCATCAATAGCGTAGATATTTTTAGCGTAAGACTCACAATTATGGTTACTGCTCGACATGTCAAACTTCAAAGAGATATAAGCGCCAACGTTCTTCGGTAAATCAGGCTCGGTCACCTGTGCACAATATCCTGTGATGATCTTATCGTTTTCCAGCTTCTTGATTCTGGCGTTCACTGCAGAGCGAGACAGGCTGACATCTCTGGCGATATCGCTCACTGAGCATCGAGCGTTAGTTTTTAGAATATCTAAAATTTGGCGATCAAATTTATCCATGCTTCTGATTCTTTCCATTTATTGTTCTATTTATAACGCCTAATTTGACACAACTTTCCTACTTATAACAGCCATTATGACCGCCGACACTTTCACGCTTAATCAAATTAATACCGTTAAATTGACGGTGTCTTAAGACGTTTCGCTAGCTGTATTATTGATGTCGACAATGTATGCTTTCAATCTCAGCCTCACAAGACTGCACCATAAAACCGATATCAAAGCCAATAGCAAGGACAGCGAATGACGCAACTCAAACAAGAAATCACGCTTATTTCAGGAATTGGACAACTTTCTACGACCTTGCTTGGCACAGGATTGTTTATGATCCCAGCTATCGCGGCAGGCATTGCAGGGCAGTTATCGCTACTAGCATGGTTAATCCTGTTTATCGCTATTTGCCCGATTGCACTAACCTTCGCAGCATTAGGGAAACGCTATCCCAATGCAGGAGGCACGGCCTATTTTGTGCGCCAAGCATTCAGCGAGCGATTAGAAACCAGTGTAGCTTGGTTGTTTGTGAGTGTTATTCCTGTCGGCATTCCGGCGGCGATTGCACTAGCAGGTGGCTTTGCTCAGCAATTGTTACCCGCACCACTCGACACACCATTAGGTGCTCAGTCCTTTACCGTCGCTCTGCTTATTGCCGTCAATTTGATGGGCAGTAAATCTTCAGGCCGCCTGCAAACCGTGATTGCCTTATCGATTTTTGCTTTGGTCAGCGCTTTTGTCTGGAAAGCCGACATTACTGCTGCTGACATCGCAGTTCCGACTATGACATCCGATTCAATGTGGTCTATTGGTGCTGCACTGGCGGTTATGTTTTGGTGCTTTGTAGGAATCGAAGCCTTTGCTCACATGGGAGAGGAATTTAAGAATCCACAGCGTGACTTCCCCATCGCCATCATTGCTGGGTGTTTCGTCGCAGGCTTGGTGTACTGGGCTTGTTCAGTGGTTATTATCAAGCTAGGCGCTTTTGGTTCACCAGAATTTGATGCTGCCTCTATCCCGAGGGTGACAGAGCAACTGTTTGGCAATGGCTTTAAAACCGTCATCAGTGTACTTGGCTTCTTTGCTTGTTTTGCTAGCCTAAACCTTTACACCCAAAGCTTGTCTCGCATGATTTGGGCTCAAGCTCGCCAACACACTCCGACCAATAAAATGGCGCAGCTCAACAGCCGTGGCGTACCACTTTATCCAACCTTAGCAATCGGCTTTATTGCGCTTATTTCGTGTGTAATCGGCGAGCTGTCTAATTTGGATCTCGAATTCTTTCTTAAACTCGCCAATGGTATTTTTGTTCTAGTTTATCTGCTTGCGATGTTAGCGGCCTGCCGATTACTGACTGGCGCATCGAGATACACAGCCATGATTTCACTGGTCATCTGTACCTTGGTGTTTATCTGCCTAAGTTGGTCGATGCTCTATGCAGTGACTGTTTTTGTGACATTGTCACTCCCTTGGCGCAAATGGTTGGGTAAACCCACCGTCTCTATCGACAAGTTGTAACTCGATTAGTGATGAATCAGAAAATTGTAAACAAGCCCTACCAATATTACTGATAAAAAAGCCGAGCGATCTGTTTGATCTTCGGCTTTATGTCAGCCAGTCGGATATTACCAAACCCCAGCACTGCACCACTCCAATCACGAGCATCACTTGATCCATATTCATAAAAGTCAAAAGGACGAATGATGATATTTTCAAACTCTGCTCTACGGCTCCACTCATGTTCAGATATCCCTTGATACCACTTCACTGTCACATGTAGCCCAGCAGCCTGACTGATCACTTCAAGATCGCCATGAAACTCACTTTTAATCGCTTCTATCATCGCTTCATGCTTGAGTTTGTATGAACGACGCATCTTTCTAATATGGCGCAATAAATCGCCTTCACGTACAAAGTCCGCCAGCGCTTCTTGTGTATGTGAGGCCGTGTCTCCAGTGAGCGCATCTTTAATCTCAAGACACTTCGCCACCAGACTTTCTGGCACCACCAAATAACCTAGTCGCAAGCCATTGAACATCACCTTACTCAGGGATCCGACATAGATGATGCGATCATCGAACCCTAACTTTCCCGCTAACCCTTGCATGCTGGTATAAGGGCGATGAGCAAACTGAAACTCACTGTCGTAATCATCCTCAATGATCCATGACTGATGTTGATTGGCCCAATCGATCAGTTTAAGTCGTTGCTCGGTATTCAAGGTCGTGCCCATTGGGTATTGGTTACTCGGCGTGACATACAGAGCCTTGGCGTTACTGGACAGCACTTTTTCAATATCTAACCCAACCTTTTCACGCACACTCACACCGTCTAGCTCTAGCCTCAACAGATCGATGATTTTATGCACTTGTCGATAGCCGGGCTCTTCCACAAGGATTTTGTCCCCCATAGCTAACGTCGCCATCAAACCAATTGAGATGGCTTGCTGCGCACCTGCGGTGATGATGATTCTATCGGTACTGCAGTGAACCGAGCGACTACTCGCAAGATACCCGCTCAATGCTTCCCTCAAGGCCAAGCTTCCCTGAACCTCTTGATTTCCCGCTATGTTCTGACGTGTAGAGTGACGTTGCAGCAGCCTCTGCCATTTCGCAAAAGGGAACGCATCTAAGTCAGGAACTCCGGGGGCAAAGCTGCGGTTAATGTCGTTAGGTGTCGCTATGTTTGCAGCCGGTTTACTGACTGTTTGTTTAACCTTCGGATCCTGAACACTGTTTGGCTGAGACAAACTTAGAAAGTGCTCTGGTTGTTCAACCGAGACATAAAACCCTGAGCCTTGCTTACTCTCGATATAGCCTTCGGTGACCAGTTGTTCGTACGCATAAATCACCGTATTTCGACTTACCGACAGTTCTACGGCCAACTTACGCGTTGAGGGTAACTTACTGCCCTTACTCCATAAATCTTGAACAATCTTTTCTCTGATCGCATGAAACAAGGCGGTTTGACGCGTGTCATGTTGCTCGTCTAACTGTAGGTCACCGACATCAATAGGCTGCATAACTGGATCCAAATAGTGTTTAAAAGTGGCTCTATTTAATAGACCAGTTAATCGCTACATTAATCAAAAGGCAATGATTAAGGAGCGATTATGTTATCTAGCACGAAAAGAACCACGATTAAAAAAGGGGCTCACAAAGCCGTATTTGAACAAGAGAAACTTCATCAAATCATAGATGAGAGCTTAATCGCACACATTGCATTGCAAGGCGAACATGGACCAATGGTTATTCCAATGCTCGCGTGGCGAGTGGATGATATGGTCTACATCCATGGTGCTAAAAACAGCCGCTTGTTGAAAGGCTTAAAAAAAGGAGAGCCAACCTGTTTAACGTTCACTTTGTTCGATGGTTGGGTGTTAGCTCGTTCGGCATTTCACCACAGTGCGCATTATCGTTCTGCAGTGGTGTTGGGGTCATTTTCAGTCATCGATGACAACCAAGAAAAAGATCGCTTATTGAACATCTTCATTGAGCAAATCGCGCCGGGAAGAACCGACGAAGTCAGGCTCAGTAATGAGAAAGAGCTCACCGCCACCGAGCTATTGGCGATCCCTTTAACAGAAGCCTCCGTGAAGATAGGTAAACATGGAGTGAATGATGATAAAGCTGATATGGATATCCCGGTATGGGCTGGCGTATTACCTTATCGAACGGTCGTTGGGCCATTAGAAACCGTTCCAGAGCAAGAAGGCATCATTGAAACACCAGATTACCAACAAGCCTATGGTGAGCGCTGGTATCAGAATTGATACGCAAAGATGGTCAACTTAATAAAATTGCATACAATCTGAGCTACAAAAGATTCAACATAGCAAAAGAATGTAGTCAGACGATGAGAACGAATAAGGATATTCTACCATTTGAAGGCTTGCTCAATGGCATTGGGCAAGTCTATTTCACACCGTCTGTTATGACGTCGCTTCTGCTATTGTTTGCCATTTCTATTGAGTCACTTGCGCTGGCTTTTCTTACCTTGTTTGGCGCCAGTTGCAGCTACGGATTTGCCTTACTGACCAATAAACCGTCTCATGATAGTGAGAATGGCATGTATGCGCTAAATGGCGCTTTAGTTGGTTTATTTATCGGTAACTTTTTTGGTGTCACCCCATTTTTGGTTGTAGTGACAATGTTAGGCGCATTACTCACAGTACCTATTGCCCGCATCGTATTCAGTTTTAAGAAATATCGCGGTTACACTAGTGCCTTTATCCTCACCAGTTGGCTGATTTATGCTATCCAATCAGCCTTGGATCTATCGGCATTTTCGCCATCCAACTCCGCATTGATACCCATCATCAGTCTTGAGGTAGGCTCGTGGTTCAGCTTACCAACAGCGGTGCTCCCGTTATTGAAAGGGATCAGCCAAGTCAGCTTTATCGATAATGCACTATCGGGTCTAGTCATCTTGGTTGCCATCGCACTCAACAATATCAAGCATGCGCTATGGGTAGTACTCACAGTGTTAATCAGCACTGTTTTTAGCCACATGATTGGCGCTTCTGGCGCGCTAATTGAGCAAGGTCTTTACGGGTACAACGCCACTCTTGCCACTCTAGCACTTGTGCTCTATCCGCGAATTCCTTGGCCGTTAATCCTATTAGGCATGCTGTTGAGCTGTCTCATCACACTTGGTTTTCATGAACTGTCACTGCTACCACTTACCGCGCCTTTTGTCCTTAGCACTTGGATAATCGTTTACCTATCCACTCATTTTAAAAAGCTAGATGAAGACTAATGATGATCAGTATTGACTATCAAAACGCTCAATATACTGCTTAGGCGTCAAACCTCGATGTTTCTTAAACATCCGATTAAAGCTCGCGACGTTGGTATAACCTAACCTCTTCGAGACCTCTTCCACTGGCACTGAATACATCAGTAGCTCTACCGCCACGTTGCTTAACGCATACCCCATAATGGTAGAAAAATTGATGCCCGATTTATGCAAACGGCGTTGAAACTGCTGCTCAGAGAGCCCTAATAAACTGGAAACCTTGTGAAGGGTTGGTAAACCAAAGTGGCGACTGTAGTTGATCATCTCATAGGTGACCTTATGTTCATCACCAGCATCTGGCATGTTTAGATAGTTATCCAAGTCATGAAAGTTCATCGCCAGATTTGCTTTACTGTTCGATAGTGATTGATTGATGGATAACCTCGATTCACTCGGGATCCAAACCTCTGTGCGAGGCTGTCCCCATTGAATCGTACAGCCGAAATATTCATGGTAGAGGTCAACATTCTCTCGACGACCGGCTATTGAAACCGCGACGGGTTTAAAGTCATCACCCAAATATCGACGTAAAATCTTCATAATGAAAACCGCGACTCTTATTGAGTCATGCACTTTACCCGTTTCTGAGTAAGCAGGATTGTCGTAGCACCATTTAATCATTGTCCCTACCTGTGCACCGTATAAGAACGCACCAGACTGTAAACAGTGCAGGCCAATGTTCACTCGACGGATCGTAGAAGCAAGATCATGTCCAGAAAAAAACCAGTTGGTTAACGGGCCTAATTTTTCAATATCCACTCGGTCAGACAGTTTCAGAATAATATCTGGATCATTAGTTTGCTGTTCAAGAAACCCATACCATTTATCGACTTCATTGACCGGAATAAGATTCATTGAGTTAGTAAATACAGACTTCGGAATACCTAAACGCTCCGTATTAACCACAGGGTTTGTGACAGCGTGTTGATAAATACCCAAAACCCCTAACGCTCTTAAGAAGTTACAATTGTTCATTCGTCGCTAACCCTTAGAAAGGAGATCATAGATCAAATCATATAATTGCCATTATCGAAGTAATTAGTAAATTTACAACCTGTAAATCCAACTTCCATCACACTCGGCGTTCAAATTTTACTTAGGGTTGATCAATGAGTTTACTAAGTGTCCCATTTGTTGGAACAGGCGCAGACACCGCATTACACGTCGTAGCTGGCGTTGTGTTGGTCGCAACAATCGCAGCTGCATGTTACGGCTTTTGGCGTGTTCATGAATTACCAATCAATAAAGCCCACAGTAAAGAGCATCACCAGCTCGGTTTAATCACAGCTTTAACTTGGATTGGCTTCATATGGCACTGGGTATGGGTACTTGCCGTCATTTTAGCGTTTGTTGATATGGAAAAAGCCATAATAAACCTGAGAGACACATGGAAAGCACCTGCGGAACCAACAGAACAACAAGTTAAAAATGATCAAGATGGGGAGAGCCAAACATGTTAGAAGGCTTAGCTCTGTGGGCACTGTTCATCTATCTACTTAGGCTTATTGGTATGCCATGGAATAAGGGCACCAAAGCATTTTCTTATCTAGGTGGTACATCATGGTTATTGTTTGTTTGGGTTGGACTCATTAACTACACTCCGATGGATCTCTCTGGAGGTTCAGTCGTTCAATCACCACACATTCAGCTACGTCCAGATTCAACCAATGTGTCAGGCAAAACAACCAAGGTTCACATTAGACCGAACCAAGACGTGATTGAAGGTCAGCTCATTTACGAAATTGATGACACCAAATATGTTATTGCAAGAGATAAGGCTAACGTGCAACTTGAATCGGCGAACGTTGCTTTGGATACCGCTCACCAAGAAGTGAGCATCGCTAAAGTAAGCTATCAGTCAGCGCTTGAAGATATCAAAGCCTCTGTCGCACAAATTGAATCAGCAAAAACAGACTTAGTCCTTCAATCGAAGACTCTCTCTCGTTACCAGCGACAAAACAATGTTGTTGAACATACGATTACTGAGGCCGACATAGACCAGCAAACGGCCAAGGTAGACTTAGCAACGCATAACGTCACCACTTTGGAATCTCAACTGAGTAAAAAAGAAGTCGACGCCGAGAACGCGAAGTTAAACATCCACAAAGCAGAAACCAACGTCAGTAAGAAACAAACTGAGGTAGATTCAGCAAAAGCAACATTGGCTCAAGCTCAATGGGATTTGAACAGTACCAAAGTAACAGCACCGACTGACGGCTTTGTAACTAACTTCATTCTTCGTGAAGGACAGCGAGTATCAATGATGCCTCGTATCCAAATGTACACTGAAGAAAAATACGTGTTAATGCGAGTGAATCACCAAGCTATTCGTAACGTAAAAGTGGGCCAGCCTGCTGAGTTTGCAACGGCGGTATACCCAGGCAAGATATTCTCCGCAACCGTAGAAGGCATTGTTGAAGCGACGGGTGAAGCACAAGCTAGCCTGTTAGGTATTGATGAACAAGTTCGTGTCACCACAGGTAGAAACCTTCAGAACAAGCACCACTTTGTCCGCTTAAAAATTGACGAGGCGGAAGGTTACGATATTCCAGTCGGCTCTGTAGGGTTAGCTTGGGTAAGCGGTGAGAAGCCTATCAGCTTTATGGCGTTCCTAGACGTAATACGCGGGATCATCATTAGAATGAAGTCCCAGTTATATTTCTTCTACTCGATCTAATACTTGTTTTAGATAAAACGATACAAAGCCCGTGAGATCTGAGATCGCACGGGCTTTTTATCTATTTTACCGTTAGTTGCAGACAGAGCAGCAAAAATCAAAAAACTAAGCAGTATTCAGTATTCAGTATTCACTTTTATCGTTTATTCCTTAATGACAAGCAATACAAATCGCAAAATGCAATTGCAAAACGCAACTGCCAACTTCCAAAATGCAAGCAAACCGTTTAAATACGCACCAAATTGCTATAAAACACCCATTTTACGTTGCTTTAAAAGTTGGCACACTAACTGCAATGTACATATTGACCCTTCTTAAGCCGAGGGTCACCTAGCCAACTGACGTTGTTAGTGAACCTTTCTTGTTCACGATATATATAGGCCAATTGCGAGTATTGCGATTGGCCATTTTTTTGCCTGCAATTTAAGAAACATCGTCCATCCAATATACAGACACCCATTCATAGTCATAATCGCTAGCATTCATAGTGAAGTTCAATTCTGGCTCATCACCTACGCCATAGAAAACGTTTTCTAATTATTTTTAATAATAAATATGAAAAGTAACCTTCTGTTTTAAATGTCTATTTTTAACATAACTGCCTTAATAGATGGCTTATTAACAAAACTAGCATTGACTATGTTATTTATATCACGATAATGCGCACGTTTGCCTGCAATACGGCGACCGTTAATTTTAATTTTGAACAATTGCGGAGGTAAAAAATGGCTGCGGATAATAACTACAGTCTTGGGCCGGTTCCAACATCGGCTAGGAAAGGAGTTGCTTCACTCACCATGGTAATGCTTGGACTCACTTTCTTCTCTGCAAGTATGTGGACAGGTGGTTCACTCGGGACTGCACGTAACGCAAGTGATGGGCTACGACCAAATCAACACCTCACTTGATTTGATCAGCAAGAACTCAGCACGCACACTGCATATCCAAGACAACTACGGCATTGAAGAAGGTAAGCCAGGAAGCTTACTAATTCTTCCTGCAGATAACGGTTTTGATGCAGTACGTCGCCAAGTTCCAGTGCAGTACTCTATTCGCCACGGAAAAATAATCGCAGAGACTCAACCAGCTAAGACTAAAATTAATTTAGATAAGACTGAAGATATCAACTTCAAACGATAATATCGTCTATACTAACGAAGAAAAGGAGGCTTAGGCTTCCTTTTTACTTTGTCATGGCGTGTAACTTTATAAACCTATCAGCTGTTGTAGGTAGCTTTTGTTAACGAGCGCAACATGACAAAAAAACTCGCTGATTTATCAATCAATGAGTGTACAACCCGAAAGACTGTGTTAACATGCACTCGCTCTGTTAGCCGGAGTTATTTAAGTTAGATGAATAGTAAAAAATGACATGTAAAATCGTTACCCGTTTTTGTAAGTAGTTTTTCCTTATTTCTTAGCAATATTAAATAATTCAATTATCAGCGCATTGCAGTAATGCAATCAACAATTTAGAAAATTTATGAATAAGGGACAAATTATGTCTAACACAAATACTGGCACTGTAAAATGGTTTAACGAAGAGAAAGGTTTCGGTTTCATTTCTCAAGACAACGGCGGCGCTGACGTATTCGTACACTTCCGTGCTATCGCTTCTGAAGGTTTCAAAACTCTGAAAGAAGGCCAAAAGGTTTCTTTCGAAGTTGAAAATGGTCAAAAAGGCCTACAAGCAGCAAACGTTGTTGCTCAATAATTAGCTTTTAGCTAAAAAGAATTTTAAAGCGCTGATTTTTATCGGCGCTTTTTTATGCCTGAAATAAAACTTCCACTGAGTTACTATCGCTTCCACACTCACCCGTACTACCCATTTTTCGGTAGAGTGTTTGAACTAGCTTAGCTAACCCATTATTGACCGCGATTGGTATTGCAGCCAACCCTCACCAACAGCCGTATCAACCCCTAAACCGGATCTCTCCTCTTTGGTCAAATAACACCCTATTTATTATTCGATATAAATATGCAATCGATTTCCATAATGAAAATGAGTTGTTTACCCAATCCTCATCCATTAATTATATAATTTTTAAAGCAAAGATCGGTAAAATCCGCTAATCTTGGTCGCAGTGGCTTAGTTAGTTTGGTATCTGCAGTAAAAATCATGAAAAAAGACGAATTTCAAAAATCCACCGCAAATCTAAAAAAAGCGGTGCCTCTTATGATGAAGAACCGGGTGTCTACGACACCTGCAAATTATGCACTTTGGTACACCTATATTGACAATGCTATCCCACAGCTGACTAAAGACATGGATGGTATCTTGGAATACTATGGCATTTGTCCTCCAGCCGTTGGTGAGCAGCTTTACAATAATTATGTTGCTAGCAAGTCTGAAACCAATATCAATGACCTCCGCGCTAATTTAGAATTGTTGGTCTCGGAAGTTTCGAATTCGATGAATGACACACTGACCGATACCTCTGCTTTTTCTGAGATGATTGATAAAAGCTTCGAGGATTTGGCCCGCGTTGACAATGAAAATTTATCGATCGATGAAGTCATGTCTTTAGTTCGTCAGTTAGTTTCGGAATCTCGTCATATTCGTCACTCTACTCAATTTTTAAATTCTCAGTTAAATTCTGCAACATCAGAAATCACTAAGCTAAAATCTCAGCTGGTAGAAGTGCAGAAAGATGCACTCTTTGACAGCACAACGACACTCTATAACCGTCGCTCTTTCGACCGTGATATAGAAACCTTATGTGAAGCGAAACAACCTCTGTGTTTAATTCTTCTCGATATCGATCATTTTAAAAACTTCAACGACACTTATGGCCACCTATTTGGCGACATGGTTCTTAAAGGCATTGCGCGCAAATTAAAACAAATGTGCCGTGAAGGTATTTCTGCTTACCGATTTGGTGGTGAAGAGTTCGCGATAATCGTGCCAAACAAATCATTACGCATTGCACGTCAGCTTGCAGACACCAACCGCCGCTCTCTAGAAAAGCTATCGATTAAAGATCGTCGTAGCGGGCAACAGGTAGGTAGCATCACCGCATCGTTTGGTGTTGCTGAGCTTGAACCCGGTGAATCGGCACAATCACTGATCGAACGCGCTGATAAGCTACTTTACGAAGCGAAGTCACTTGGTCGAAATAGAGTGATGCCGCTGTAGTCTACAATCATCTAAACAAATTTACAGTTTAACGGCGTACTTACTAAGCTCTAAGCTCTAAGCTCTAAGCTCTAAGCTCTAAGCTCTAAGCTCTAAGCTCTAGGCTCTAGGCTCTAGGCTCTAGGCACAAAAATAGACTCGTAATTGACATCGAAAGCAAAAAGCCCCAATCAATAACCAGTAGGTTAATCGTTGGGGCTTTGTCGTTTATGCATAGTCGTCAGTGTTTAATTGCTAAATACGTCTAGCTCTACATCTTTCATAAATACCAAAGATGTAGCTGTGACATTAAAGGGCGTAGCAATAGTTAAGACAGTAATCCTCACCGCTCTTAGCTCGGAACTCTTTGTCTTCGCTGCATGCTTTTGGTTTACCCTTCTCATCACCTTGAACTAGGCTGATCCAGTGACGTATTGCTGTAGTGATGCCTTGACGCTCCGTATTCGTTTGTACCGTTTCCATTGGCGACTGACCAAACGTGGTGCACGACTCTAACTGAATATCATCGATATCGACCAATTCAATACACCCCGTCCCTTTATGACAACCAAACATCACTTCTAAATGGCTTCCACTGCTATCTCGGAACAAGATTGAGTCTGGGTCACACTTCTCACCCATGTAAGCTACAAACTGCTTAGGATGCTTTAGACCACTGTGTTGGCCATCTTTGAAATAAGCCATGATATGAAGGTAATCAACTACATAGCTCGTTACATCTTGATGTGAGCCGTTCTCTAATGGAAACAATCTGTCTAGCAGTTGCTTCGCTTTGAGTTGCTTCTCAGTTTGCTGTTTGGCACTGATAGTCTCCACGGCAAAGACAGCTTCAGCGATAAATGGTTTTGTTTGTTTTTGGATTTCTGTTTTATCGAATGTCAGCATATTCATAGTCTTTCCCTCTTGACCAACCCGGTGAACATTCACCGATTTTTATAGCAAAAATGTGTCCTAGAGCAATTATTCCAAACTAACGTTTAACTTATTTGTCATTTTGTGAATTGCTTCGTTTGTAGACTAGCGCTTTTTTGCCTACAATTTCACAACAAAAATTTTACAATGTGAATTTTACAAATATGGCCTTGTCAAAAAGTTTAGTTCGTCAGTCTCATTTCCTAGGTACGAAAATACGTAACCTAAGAAAACGTAACCATTTAACGATGGAAGATCTGTCTGCGCGTTGTATTAGAATCAACCCAGAATACGCACCTTCCGTTTCTTACCTTTCAATGATTGAACGTGGAAAGCGCGTCCCAAGCATCGATATGCTAGAAGTAATCGCGCAGGTCTTTCAGAAGAACCCAACCTGGTTCCTTGACGACGAATCTGAACAACAAGCCATTGCTCCTGATAAAGGGAATCGTGGTGGGATAAGTGGCATGGCACTCGAGCCTAGCTTTCTTTTCTCCAACGACATCCTGCAAATTGCAATTCCAGAGATGCTATCGCAAACGGGGATCTCAGGCCGCCAGTTTGCACACCTCTTGATTCGAGCACACCAAGAAAGCAATCAAAACCACTTCCCTGACCTTGAGCGCGCAGCGGAAGAAGTTGGCTTGAAACGTCTTAACCTCAGCGTAGAAGACCTTATAGACATCGCTAGAAGCCTAGGAATTAACATCCGTTGGGTAACACGCACACCGAAAGACGTTGTTGATGAACTCGGAATTAATGCCAAACAGCTAGTCACTTCGTTCTTTGAACCTCCTAGCACAATCTTCTTAAATGAAATCCTGAAAGAGTACCCCACTCGTCTGAAATACGATTTATCGGTCTATATTGGCCATTGTATTCTGCATAGCAAAGAAGGCTTAAAGAGTGTGTTGTCGGTCGGCAACAACAACACATGGGACGACAACCAGGTTTCAGGCTCTTCGCAACTTAATTCTCAAGATATTCTTCAAGCATGGCGAGACTTTGAATCTAGCTTCTTTGCTGGCGCACTTCTTTGCCCGAAAGTTCCATTTAGACAGTTGCTTGACCGCACTGGTTACGAAATCGACGTTCACAAAAGAGCGGGGGTTTCCCCCTCTGTTGCTATGCGTCGAATGACGGTAGTATCGCCCTACCCTCACTGGCACTACTTTGATGCTTATGGGCCAGGGAAACTCAAGGCGGTGTACCGCGGGAACGGGATTCCACTGCCTTGGGGAAATATGAGAACTGTTGCCGACCCATGTCAACATTGGGCTATGTTTCGTCGATTGTCAGAACCTCGCGCAGGGAGTTCGGCTCAAATATCTATTTTAAATGTGGGTGATGAACCAAGAATCTACTGTTGTGAATCCATCAATATGACGGATCCTGCAGGTAACAATCGCGTATTGTGTGCTGGCATAGACCTTAACCCTGCAATTGATGCACAAGGCGGTAATTCAAGAGACATTGCAGAGCAACTTAAAGCATCATGCGTTAACAATGGTGGCTCTGTGGTAATCCCGCGTAACATCAAGAAAGATCTCACGACAATAGCCAAGATTCTAAATATAAATTGGATTGAACGTGGGATTGAGACAGAGGCTAGGCTTATCTGCTCCCGAGGTGGAGAATGCCCGCGCCAACCAAGCTGTTACTCAAAGTGTGGTGAGTGTTAGCGCAAGAATGGTATGAGCATGATTAGTAAATTGTCGTGCTCTGCTTGTTTTGCTTTAGCTAACTGCACTTAATAATAAGTGTAGTAATAACAATTAATAAAAAGTAATACCAACAAGTAGAACTCAAAATTCAGGCAAAAAAAAACCAATCACAAAAGGGTGATTGGTCATATATTTTGTGTGAACAATATGGGTTCACTAACAACGTCAGTTGGCTAGGTGACCCTCGGCTTAAGAAGGGTCACTATTACTAATGCACTATGCGTGCCAACTTTAAATATACGTATTTACTACGCATCTGAACACGTATTCGCCATAAATGCCTGTTTGTTTTGCAAACTGAAATTGCAAATTGCAAAACCCAACAAATCGCTAGTGATTATGTTGTTATTAATAGATCATTAAAGATTAATTTCTCTTCCTATAAATACCTACTTTTCAATAAATTCGATAGCTTCAACTCTGAAGAAACCTCTTCTTGTTTGCTTAGGGCGTGTTGATCTTTCGAGCTGATTTTTGCAGCGAGTTGCTGGGTATTTATACAAGGCAGAGGTTTCGATGTGTAGCTAGCCTACATGAGAAGCCGATAACGTAGTAGAAATGACCAGCAAACGCTGCCCAAAGGGTTCAGCTAAAAGCGTTTTACTCTTTGTTGAGGGAGATTTGCTTAGAATGACTAGGCGACTTCCCCCTCGCCGCGATTAAAACACTTTTAGCTCGAACAAAATTTAACCGCGAAAGGTCAACACGCCCTAATTACACCCATAAAAAAACGCGAACATTGAAATTCAATATTCGCGCTTGTTCGAGTTCGATAGCAGGAAATCGTCAATGAACGAGAACCCTCTTACGAAGCGATCTCGTTACATAATCTTTGCAAAGCTATCTGCTCAACGTTCTGTCTACCAAAGAGCTACTATTTCTGAGATGCAGGCTTAGAACGGCTTCTAGATGGCGAAGGTTTGTTACCTGTAGGCTTATTACCTGCTGACTTGTTAGACGGTTTGCTCGAACCATTACTTCCACCGAAACCTGACTTTTTAGGTTTACCTGCACCACCTGGCTTGCCAGAACTATTCGTAGAAGGCTTATTACCGCGCTTATAGTTGCTGCCATTATTTCTTAAAGACTTATCATCACCAGCAGCTGCAGAGTTGCTGTCTGAAGCTTTGTTGCCTGAGTTAGGCTTACGCTTTGGAGCAGATCCATTACCTGCTACATGACGCTTGTTCTTACCTGCTGGCTTATGGCCGCGAGCATTCTCACCAGAACGTTGGCCATCCGAGTGTTCGCGTGTCTTTTTCGGTTTCTTAGGCTTAATCGGACGCGAATCCAAGCGAGATTCTGGTAACTTGTTTACGGGTGCAAAACCTTCAAGTTCACGACGCTCCAGTACTTGTTGAATAAGGCGTTCAATACCGAATAGCTCACCCACTTCATCAGCACAAACCAATGAAATTGCTTTACCCACTTCACCAGCACGGCCAGTACGACCAATACGGTGAACGTAATCTTCTGATACGTTTGGAAGGTCGAAGTTAACCACTTGAGGAAGTTGTGGGATATCAATACCACGAGCAGCGATATCGGTCGCTACGAGTACTCGTACCTTACCGGTTTTAAAGTTCTCTAAGGCTTTAGTACGCGCGCCTTGGCTCTTGTTACCATGGATAGGAGCAGAAGTGATGTCTTGTTCTTCAAGGAAACGAGCAAGCTTGTTTGCACCGTGTTTTGTTTTGCTGAACACCAACACTTGTCGCCAATCATTATCTTTGATCAGCTTAGCTAGCATTGGCGCTTTTTTCTTTTTATCTACTGGATAAATACTTTGTTCAACAGTGGGTGCTGTTGAGTTTGCAGGGCTTACCGAGATTTCAACTGGGTTATTTACTAAGCCTTTAGCCAAGCTACGAATATCATCAGAGAACGTTGCAGAGAACAGTAAGTTCTGACGCTTCTTCGGTAGGAAAGCCAAGATCTTACGGATGTCGCGGATGAAACCCATGTCTAACATGCGATCAGCTTCATCTAATACTAGAATCTCTAGCTGATCAAAACGCACTGCATTTTGGTTGTATAGGTCAAGTAGACGACCCGGTGTTGCCACCAACACATCACTGCCTTTACGAAGTTTTTGCATCTGAGGGTTAATTTTCACGCCACCAAACACGACCGTAGAAGTAAGCGGTAAGTTAATACCGTATTTAACTACGCTGCCATTCACTTGCGCAGCAAGTTCACGGGTCGGTGTTAGCACTAGTGCACGAACTTGGTTCTGACGTACGCGAGGGCCTTTTGATAACATTTCAAGAATAGGTAGCGTGAAGCCAGCAGTTTTACCTGTACCTGTTTGAGCAGCGGCCATTACATCTTTGCCCGTTAGGACAGCTGGTACGGCTTTCTCTTGGATTGGTGATGGCTTATCGTAACCTTGTGCTTCAATAGCTTTAAGGATCGGTTCAGAAAGGCCAAGGGAGGTAAAACTCATAGATTATTTTCTCAGTTGAATAACATTTAGTATGAGCAACGCGCAGAAAGAAGTCGTTGCTACAGCTTTCGCTCATCAATAGGATTGATAAAGAGCAAAGCGCGGTATTCTGAGGCTTTTCCCCACATTCAGCAACTAAATTCTAATAACAGATCCAATCCAACCTATAAAATTTGTCGTTTCTGTTCGTACATTTTTTCATCAGCTGCTTTGAGTAGTGCATCGACATCACTGTAGTTATTGCTATGAATTACCCAACCAACGCTAATTCGAAGATAAATCGAGTGCGTATCATAAACAACAGGTGTGCTACATATCGCTCTTCGAAGTTTAGCTACAATCGACGATACATGTTGATCATCAATAATACGTGGTAACAAAACTAAGAACTCATCACCACCGATTCTCGCAACGATATCTGAACCACGTAACTCGCTCTTAATGCGATTAGCACACTCAATAAGCACCTGATCGCCAGCCGCATGCCCAAAAGTATCATTGATCGCTTTAAAGCCATCAAGATCGATATTTACCACAGCAAAGGTTCTTGCTCTCTGCTTTTGGGTGACTTTGAACGCCTGCTTTAGGCTGTACATAAAGTATCGACGATTAGGTAGCATGGTGAGTTCATCATGCATAGAGCGACTATCTGCAATTCGGTACAGGCGATAAATAGTAAAGAAGGCAAACGCCAGCACTAACATTATGGTGTAACCCACCAACCTTACTGCTTGAATTCGATACCACTGCACATCCATCAACACATGCTCATTACCAGAGAGAGCAAGGTACCAACCACCGTATGGAAAGCTCACCTGTTCAGTCACAAAAGCATTATCAAATACGTCCTGAGAGCCATAAAAGACCGCGCCATCTTTACCCGAACTGTTTGCACCGCGAATCGCGAGTTTATACTTGTTTTCGAGTATCTCAATTCCGACATCTTCAAACAGCTCATCTAAACTAATAACGGCACTGGATACACCCCAATAGTCTTCGTTAAAAGGCGGGTCTCGAAAGATCGGAGTTCGCGTAATGATAGCTTGGCCACCTTGAAACAGCTCAAAAGGACCAGCAATAAAGGTGTTGCCAAGATTACGGGCTATCTCAACAGACTCCCATTGGTCTGGATAATCACGATAATTAATACCGAGAATCTGCTCATTGCCTTCCATAGGGTAAACAAAGTTTAGAATGTCGTCTTTGGCTAGCCCAATAAGACGAATATGGAAACCATCTTTAATAATACTTTCAGCAATCTTGTCCCAATTTTTCACCTCACCATCAGGGTTTATGGTCACTAAGGTCGAAAAATTATTGAGGATATACATATCTGACACGATCGCGGCTTCGATTCGAGAACGAATGATCGATAGCTGCTTTTTTGCCTCAGAGTAGGATTCATCTTTCAGGTAGGATAACTCTTTAGAGTGAAAAAACTCGATAGCACTCATTACCACTAAAAAAAACAGTAAAGATAATAATTTGGCAGGCCATTGCTTGCTAGAACCACTTGGCATTCAGACCCCCTAAACCTTTTTGTTCTTAAATTTGCTCATATCAGACTAACTCTTTAAGTATGCCGTTAAGCTATTTAAATACATACACTTAGCCTAGTGCTCATTTCATTATTGAGTCATTCATCACTTAAAGTCCATTAGACACATTGATTACTGAACCAAATATCGAATCAATCTTATTAAAGATTACAATGTATTGACCAAAACCTTACATTGAAAGATTCATGAGTGTTATTTTATGTTCACAATTAATCAGCTTGGTACTTTACGAACATGAAGCTAAAAACGCTAACTCTGTGCACATTGTTATCAATCTCAGTTGCGGTTGCGGTTCACGCACAAGCTACTTCAGATACGCTAACGGCTTTTGACACACAACAGACTGTTACTATACAAGAGCCTGTTAACATACAAGCAACAAGCGTACCAAGTATTCAATTACAAGCTGGTGTTCTCGACTCTCAAGAGCAATCTTTTAAACAATCCGCCGATCTGATTCGCACAACCTACGAAAGCCAACTTTACACTCTGCCTGCATTCAAAGAGGGTCACTATGGTTTGCGTATGTATCGACAAACATTAGACGACAAATATTCTGCCGCGGTATGGAGTGACATGGCACGTGTAGCAAGTAAGCTCAGCCGCTTGTCGAATGATGTTCACACCATGGAACAAATCGTACTGTACTCAGAAAAGCGTGTTGCTTCCTATGTTGGCGACAGCGATGAACGTAGTGTTCGACGCTACAACATCACCAAGCACATGCCAGAATATCTATATCTTGGTGTTGACCTTCTCGGCTCTATGGCGCGCGCCAATGAGTACGGTTTAGAACACAAGAACGATGCCAAACTGCGTGAAATCATTCGTCGTTATGACTTTTCACGATACGTGACCAATGAAGATATGGTGAAAGCGTGGGCAGCCCAACTCGCTAATCAAGTTTACTGGCTACGCCAATTGGGTGAACAAGATGTCGTTGATGAATTTGTCGATACCTTCAAAAAAGCCTACCCAGACGATAAAGACAAGAAGCTTTCAAGCCAGCAATACGGCAATAAAATCTATGGTATGACACATGTGATTTTTGGAGATTCTGAGTATTACCAGCACCAAGTAAGCGAGCAAGAACACCAATGGATCTACGATTACTTCAGAGAAAACATCGATACGATCCTGTTACGAGCTAAAGAGGATGTGATTGCTGAGGTTGGGTTGACTTTCTTATTAGCCGGTCTAGAGAGTGACCCGGTTGTAGAGAAAACTAGGCACGCAATCCAGGCATCTATCGATAAGACAAAAGGCATGATCCCTTCGGTCACCGGTGATTTTGATCTCAAATATGGAGAGCACCGCAACGTACTCGCGATCATGCTACTCGATTGGCAGCAAGTGAACGAAGCACCAACTTATGAAGGTAACCCTAAAGTGTTTACTAACATCCCTTACGGACTAGTTGAAAATCAACCGCTGAAGCACTAGCAGTAATACTTAAGTTGATTTTAGAACCCAAAAAGCCGCAAACCTCTCAAGGTCTGCGGCATTTTTAACTCTTACCACACCAACACTTGATTCAGGCTCAGGATACGGCTTTGTTCATCACTATCGTGAAATCCCCTTCAGCGTAACCTTCTATCAAGGAGACATCATCACAGAGTGTTTTACAGAATCGATATACGCCTTGAGGGTGATAACTCATCAAGGTATTGCGTGAAGGATATTGGCTTGAATTGAGCAGATTAAAAATCACCGTCTGATTCGCTAGTCCAAACATACGAGTAATCATGTTAGTCAGATAATCCGAGTCGCGAGAGATGTAATTCAATGAGCCACTGGCTATAACTACATCGTGTACCTCAAGGCTCATTTGGCTCATATCACCCGACAAAAACCGACAACGATCTTCTGTATAGCTCTGTTTCGCCTTCTTTAAAAAGCCTGCGTGTTGGTCAACGCCGGTGTAAGATTGAATGCGATAGATGCTGGCGAGCAACTCAAACAGCTCGCCATAGCCACAACCCAAATCTAAAATACTCTTCTTTTCAAAGTCAGCCGAACGAGCAATCACTTCAAAGCGACATAATTGGCTCTCTTCGCTGGTCCACCCTAAAGCTTTAGCCTTATTGCCATTCGCTCGGTTAGCCTGTTTGCGATGATAGCGATACACTTTCCAACGATCGAGCCAGTGCATTCAAACAAATCTCACTTCAATGAACATAAGTACGCCTCAATAAACTTAGACGTCGGAATTTGAAGAAAAGAGCCCACCGATTTTATAACCGATCGCATAGCAAACCACGGCGACAGTCACAAACACCAAAGCTGAGAAGACATAAGCCACCGATGCAGCGACGCCAGTGCCCCATACTACGCTAAACACCAAACCGAGATACGCTTCTTGCGGCCACTGATAGATAGGAAACTGAGTACCACCAGCAATAAGATAAACCATCGCAAACAAGCCAATGAAGGTAGCAATAAGACCGATGAGAACGCGCATGTTCATAGAGAGACCCTTGATAAATTTGAGCTTGGTTGCCGTATTCTTAGTCGGAACGGAATATTCTTATTCGGAGCCGAGTGTTCTTAATAGAAACCGGATTTTCTTAATTGAAGCCGAATGCTATTAATCGCAACCTAATGATATTCAAGTATATCGGATAAAACAGGCTTGCTCTATTACTCTTCCGAGTGAGCCTTATACACCGCATAGCAATAAAAGTGGTGGTTCAAAATCTGAATCAACTTAACGAGCAGGTACAAAAAAGCGGGCACCCTTCTCACGTTAAATCCGCAAGAAAGGTGCCCGCTTCAACTGAATTTAGGCGCTTTAACTGAATCTCGCTTAAAGCAGGATGAAGATACCCGCTAAACACGCACTCATTAGGTTTGCAAGCGTACCAGCAGCGACTGCTTTCAAGCCTAAGTTTGCCACTTCAGCACGACGCTCTGGTGCCATAACACCGATCGAACCTAGCTGAATAGCGATAGAGCCAATGTTAGCAAAGCCACATAGAGCAAACGTCACGATGACTTGGCTATGTTCAGATAACAGCGCTTTGTTCTCAACGAAATCGATGAAAGCAACAAACTCGTTCATTACGATCTTCTGACCAATGTAAGAACCCGCCATTAAGACTTCATCACTCGGGATACCAATCAGCCATGCTAAAGGCGAGAACAAGTAACCGAAGATAGCTTGCAGCGTAATACCCGCAAAACCGAACGTCTCACCTAAGCTTTCTAGGCCAGTGTTCACCATCGCAATTACACTCACGAATGCAATCAACATAGTACCGACAGCCACCGCGACTTTCATACCGTTCATCGCGCCGCTTGCCAGTGCATCGATCACGTTGCTTTGGTCAGCTTTATCGAGTTCGATATGGTCGTAGTCACTTGGTGTGCTGCGCTCAGGAACGATGATCTTCGCCATTAACAGACTACCCGGAGCTGCCATGAAACTTGCTGCGATAAGGTATTTAAGTTCAACACCTAAACCAGCATAACCACCAAGCACACTACCCGCTACCGACGCCATACCACCTGCCATTACAGCAAACAGTTCCGAACGAGTCATAGACTTTAAAAACGGACGAATAAGAAGAGGAGACTCACCCTGAGAAAGAAAGATATTACCTGTCGCTACCAAGGATTCAGCTTTACTGGTGCCCAGCAGTTTTTGCACCGCTCCGCCCAAGATTTGAATCACTTTTTGCATGATACCGAGGTAGTAAAGTGCCGAAATCAGAGCACTGAAGAAGATAATTATTGGAAGTACGCGTATCGCGAAAATGAAACCTTCAGTTGCAAGGTCGCCGAAAAGGAATGCGATACCAGCGTCTGCAAAACCAAGCAGGCTAGAAACGCCATTACTTAGGCTCGTTAGCGCCAATTGTCCCCATGGGAAATATAACACCAAAGCCGCGAAGCCGATTTGAAGTAATAGTGCACGAGAGACTGTTTTCCAGTTAATCGAAGAACGACTTTCAGATAGCAGGTACGCACAAGCAATCAGTGCAAGAACACCGACAAAACCAAATAGAATATTCATAATGTGTCCTAGTAATCCTTAAAGAGTGAACATGAGCCAAACGAATGACATCAAAGGAATAGGACAAAGAACCGCAAGCAAAACGCTACGCGATGAAGGAGCTAACAGGGTTAGCGAATGTAACAACGAGTTGTTCATGTAAAAATCACCTTATACAAGCAGTGGAACGTAGCTGGTCCGGTCCGTGGGGTCATTCACATATCCATGTGACGGCTTGTATTGGCTAAGCACCGGCTTAAAACCGGAAAAGAAGTATAAACAGTTAAGTGAGACTTTCATCACATTTTTCAACGCAAACGATCGCGCGGTCAAGGATTAAACAAAACGCAGTGTTTATCGTCATTTTCGTTCTTCAAAAACTGTAAACAATCTGTATAAGGTTGAATTTGGAATGTTAAGTCCTTAAGCGTATGAGCGTAACCTCTCGGTTAATTCTGTGTGATTATTACCACTTTTCTGTGTTCTCCCTCATTTACTATGACTTCAAGATTCATCTTAAGTTTAGATGCGTATATACTTTGTATTATCTCACCCATTCATTATCTATAAAACGAGAAGAGCTGATTAGATATAACAGCCATTGAGACTAAGAGAGGAAACACGTGAAGAAAATGGAAGCTCCGCACGACATGAACAATGGAGCTAGATTCAAAACAAATAGACACGGCTATGTGACAGTAGTTGAGTATTATAATACCTATACCGTTATTGTCGCGTTTGAAAACACCGGAAATATCCGCGCTATCAGTGCGGCGAAATTACGTACAGGTCAGTTAACCGATCGCTCTGTCGCACCTGAATCAATTATGATTGGTGAAAAGGTTGAATCCGTTAAGCATGGAATATTAACGATTACCCAAGTTGAATCTGAAAATATTGTGGTTCTGACCAATATCAATAATGAAGAAATTAGAATGTTATTGCCTGCCGTACAGAAAATGAAAGATAAAACCGAAGAAATAGATGGTGAAAATGTTACCTCGCCAAAACCGACTTCTCTTAGCCAACTAACTAAAAGAAATAAAAAGACCAAAGACGTTAATAGCATGCTTAAGAAAATGCTTACCGACTACGGTCGATACGATTAATTCTCTATTTTCTTCAACAGACCCTCTATATATATACATTCCAATAGACAAATACATTCCCCCCAACCTTTCTCAATAGATACGTTGCATATTCGTGTGAAAAGTTAAATTTGATCAAAGTCTCACTCTGGATTTTTACCACACACAAGAGAGACCTACGTCACAATCTCATTTTAGCTTTGTGATGGAGATCTTATTGAAATCTCAATATTTCCATTACTATGCTCCCACACAATAAGAGAACGCAGTTTCTCAACCCCTAAAATCCAATTGAGACAAATATTATGAAAAAGATTCTTGTAGTTTGCGGTAACGGCCTTGGTACTTCACTAATGATGGAAATGGCAGTGAAAGAAGTGGCTAAAAAAATCGGTTTCGAAGCGGAAGTTGATCACGAAGATCTGTCATCAGCTGCATCAAGCAACGCGGATATTTGGGTAGCAGCGACAGACGTTGCAAACCAACTGAAAGAAGGCGGAAAAGAGAACATAATCAGCCTTAAAAATATTTTTGACAAAGCATCAATCGAAGAACAACTAAAAACTTTCATGTAAGGTCAAAATTATGCAGAACTTTTTCGAATTCATGCTCGGCTTATTAAAAGAGCCAGCAATCATGGTAGGCTTAATTGCTTTCATTGGCCTTGTTGCACAGAAAGCTGATATTTCCACCATTCTAAAAGGCACAATTAAAACCGTAATGGGTTTCCTAATTTTAGGTTTTGGTGCTGGCGCTCTTGTTGGCGCACTAAATAACTTCTCATTTGTATTTACTGAAGCATTCGGCGTAAGTGGTGTTATTCCAAATAACGAAGCAATTGTTGCATTAGCACAAGAAGCATTCGGTTATGAAATGGCTCTAATTATGTTCTTCGCATTCGTTGTGAATATTTTATTGGCTCGTATTACTCCTTTAAAATATATTTTCTTAACGGGTCACCACACAATGTTCATGTCTATGCTAGTAGCGGTAATTCTGTCTACAGCAAACATTGAAGGCACAGTTCTAGTCGCAATCGGCTCTATCATTGTGGGTACATTAATGGTTGTGATGCCAGCGCTAGGCCAAAAGTACACTGAAAAAGTGATGGGTACTGATCAACTGGCTATTGGTCACTTCTCGACACTGTCTTACATCGTGTCTGGCTTCATTGGTAGCAAATTCGGTGACACATCAAAATCAACAGAAGACATCCAAGTTCCTAAAAGCTTAATGTTCCTGCGTGATACGCCAGTAGCCGTAGCAACAACAATGGCTATCTTCTTCATGCTTGCGTCTATTATTGCGGGCGGCGAGTTTGTAGAAACAGTATCAAGCGGTCAAAACTGGGTTGTATTTACCTTCATGCAATCTCTAATCTTTGCTGGTGGTGTTTACATCGTATTGCAAGGTGTGAAGATGCTAATTGCTGAAATCGTTCCTGCATTTAAAGGTATCTCTGACAAACTAGTACCAGGAGCAAAACCTGCTCTAGACTGCCCTATGGTATTCCCAGTAGCACCAAACGCGGTACTAATCGGTTTCCTTTGTTCTTTCGCGGCTGGCCTACTAGCAATGGCAGTTCAAGGTGCACTTGGTTGGACAATCATTGTAGCGGGTGTGGTTCCACACTTCTTCGTAGGTGGTGCGGCAGGTGTTTACGGTAACGCGACTGGCGGTCTACGTGGTGCAATTCTAGGTTCATTCACGCAAGGTCTGTGTATCTCTTCCCTACCAATGCTACTACTTCCAGTACTGGGTGGTCTTGGGCTTGAAGCAACAACATTTGCTGACTTCGACTTCGGTGTTGTTGGTCTGATTCTAGGATGGATTGTTTCATGAGCCTATTCGATTTAATCGGTAACCAAGGCGTTATCATCAACTCTGAAGAGAACCTAACGGTTGATGCTGCGATTGATTTAACCTGTTCAACACTGTTAGCAAGCAAGAAAATTGAAGCAAGCTATGTTGAAGCTATCAAGCAAAAGCACAAAGACATCGGCGCGTACTATGTTCTAGCACCAAAGATTGCGATGCCTCATGCTCGTCCTGAAGATGGTGTGAACGAAGCATCACTGCAGGTGACAGTATTCAAAAAGGGTGTTGATTTAGAGTCGGAAGACAACGGTGACGTTTACCTTTCAATCACTCTGGCAGCGATGGACTCAGATAGCCATATCCATACTATTATGGCGCTATCAGAGTTGTTCCAAAATGATGATGACATTGATGCCATTATCGCAGCGGAAACAGAGCAAGAGATCATCGAGATCTTAAAGCGATACTAGTTACGCTAAAAGCTGTTACTCCAGAGAAAAGCTATCAGACCGAGCCCTGCTCGGTCTTTTTTTTACACGTTTCAAATGACGATGCACCAGATGAACAAAGAGACACCCGCCAAAGAGTTTTTCAACTCAGTACTTACCAATTAAGAGCTTTTCAACTCAGAACTTACCAACTGCGAGCTTCTCACCTAAAAGCAGCTCAACTCAATAATCGACAGACAAGAGCCCCTGGCTCCCTTAATGCATCCACGTTATAGCTAAGTACACGTCCAGCAGACGGCGCATGATAACGACGACATTCGTTACCAAAAGCGTCGTATTGAATCGCCAAAAGATCATCTTGCTCTACGCTTTGTAAAAGCTCGACCTGAGGCAACACAAATCCACCAATATCAGCGCGGATAGACACCACATTATTGCCCTCTATCCAATCTATACTTGGCAGTGGCTTTTTGTCTCGTAAACCTTCAGCATCAAGCATCTCGTAGTAAGAAAGAATATTAAAAACACCATCTACGGCTCGTTGAATCATGTCAGGTTGAGTAAATTTCCCCATCCCGACTTCCACTGTAATGCTCGGAATTCCACTTCGATTCCAGACCGTTTCAAGAATACCCGGATCGCCGGGATCATTAAGAACACAATCGGGCTGCATTAACCTCGCCATCTCCAAACATTGCTCTACTCGGTAATCAGCAAACACATAAAGTGGATACACGGCACCACGAGTTTGGGTATGCAGATCAACAGCAAATGTCGCGTTGTGTTTGAGTAAGCGATCCCACAGAGATGCGACGAATCGCTCCGCGGCTAAGCCGTGTGCATCCCCCGGAAAGAGTCGATTAAGGTTGGCAGGGCAAGACCCCGGATCCGAAGAGATAAAATCGCGGCTGTGGTTAAGCAAGCCAGACAAATTCACAGTTGGTACAACTGTCACCGTGCCTTTTAATGTGTTGCCTACTAAATCTCGGATAATTTGCTGTGCAGCCAACACACCGTTTAGCTCATCACCATGAATCCCGGCAGTGATCAGCAACTTCGGGCCGTCTTGACTGCCTTTGAAAACAGAAACCGGCATGTTTTTAGGTTGCCCTAACCCATCACTGGTTACTTGAAACCAAAACTGATGCTCTCCAATCGGTAAGTCTTCAACATTTAAGGCGCCAATAACCTGCCTACCTTGTAAAACATCGCCTAAGTACTCTGTTTTCATCCAACGTCTCCATCTTGTTGAGCAAAATTTATTCTTTTCTAAGTTTTGGCATCATAGAGGATATCTTAATCAGTACAAACAGTTAATAAGATGAAGAAGCTCTAACCTCACCATAAGGTTCACCCATATCATTATCACCTCGCCCAAATAGAAACTTGAAAAAGTAACCGAATAAGGAAATACGAGTGGTATATCCATTCACAAACCACTCAATTTCCTGAAATAAAAGTGCAATAAAATCAACACTTAAAAAGTTCCCTATTCACGAAAATGTAATTTTACAGAAATGAAAGCTTAATTTAGCTGCTCTAGATTAGTTTCATATCGAAACGGAGAGCGCATTGCTCACGGATTTTAAAATACAAGGTAAGTGATTATGAAAAAGGCAGTTCTAGCTTCTGCAGTGGTAGCGGCACTAGTTTCAGGTTCATCGTTAGCAGCAACGGTTTACAGCTCTGATGGTACAGAACTTAAAATTGGCGGTCGTGCAGAATTCCGTGGTGATTTCATTGGTTCTGGTGGTGCTGAAGTTGAAGGTTCAATGAAAGATAAAACTCGTTTCCGTTTAAACCTTGGTGGTAAAACAGAACTTACAGATACTGCAACGGCATTCGGTTTCTACGAAGCAGAGCAAGACACAGGTTCTGATAAGTTTGAAAACCGTTACATGTACGCAGGTGTTGATTTTGACGGCCAAGCCGTTTCTGTCGGTCGCCAAGATATGGCTTCAGTTATCGTATCTGACTTTACAGATATCACTGAGTTTTCTGGTGTGCAGCAAGCATTCGGTGCAGCTTCTGATAAAGAAGATGGTGTATTTGCATACCGTGGCGGCTTTGATGCCCTGCAACTAGAAGCCACTTACCAAACCAACAGCAAAAAAGACTCTGACGGCTACGGCATTTCTGGTGTTTACTCACTGCCAATGGGCTTAGATCTTGGCCTAGCCTACTCAGGTGAAGACCTAGGGGAAAATAAAGGTAGCGCAGACCAAATCCTTGCCGGCCTAGCGTATTCTCTAGACAACCTGTACTTAGCTGCAACTTATTCAACAGGCGACCTAGATGATAAAGCGACAGGTACCGATGCTAAGTCATTCACTGCTATGGAATTTGCAGCGCAATACAAATTCACCAAGCAAGTATCTGCTGCAGTCGTATATACTTACCAAGAAGATGAAATCAACAGCGGAGCAAAAGTAGACGCTGTCGACGGTATTGAATTAGCTGGTTACTACAAACTAAACAGCAATTTCCGCACATACCTTTCTTACTACGTTAACGGTTTAGACGAAGTTAAAAATGCAAAAGGTATCGTGACAGCTGGTGAAGACACACTTCGCCTAGGTGTCCGCTACGATTTCTAATCTAAATCGACTTTAGATAGAGACTAGAAAGGTTGGGCGGTTGCTCAACCTTTTTTCATATTCAAATATTCTGACCAACTTCATCAATGCTTTTTCTGGTTAAGTGGTGCTAAATCCGTATCATAGGTGAACCACATCAAATAATTAGAAGCATCATGTCACAACACCATCCGATCCAAGGCGCTAGCTGGATGCTAACCGCAGGCCTAGCCTTTGCCGTTATTAATAGCCTAACTCAAGTCGCTAGCATTCATTTCGGACTTACTTCTACCACCGTTGCCGTCATTCAATACGCCATCGCGTTGTTCGCTATTCTTCCTTATCTGAAAACGCTGGGCATTCGCCGCGCGCTAAAAACCGACAACCTAAAGTTGCACGTATTCCGTGTCTTCTTGTCTGTTATTGGTATTCAACTTTGGATATGGGCATTGGCTTACCCAGTACCTATTTGGCAAGGCATTGCCCTTCTCATGACGTCGCCATTGTTTGCAACCATAGGCTCAGGACTTTTCCTCAAAGAGAAAGTTGGGGCAGCTCGCTGGGGCGCGACCTTAGCCGGCTTCGCTGGTGCTATGGTGATTCTAGAGCCGTGGGCAGAAGACTTTAACTGGGCAACACTGTTACCGGTTGGCGCGGCTTTCTTCTGGGCATGCTACTCACTCATGGTGAAAAAACTCTCTTCGCAAGACAGTCCTTCAACCATGGTGGTGTACTTGCTGCTATTAATCACACCATTTAACATCCTGCTTGCCGCGCCAGATTGGCAGACTCCAAGCGGCGGTACAATTTGGGCTATCTTGATTGTTATCGGTGTTATGACGGCACTCGCTCAATGGGCAATTGTAAAAGCCTATTCTGTTGCTGATGCTTCGTTTGTGCAACCTTTTGACCACGCGAAATTACCGTTAAATGTTCTAGCGGGTTGGATTGTATTTAGTTGGGTTCCACCGGGTCGTTTATGGCTAGGGGCTGCTATTATTATTGCGTCAGTTGCATTTATTACCCATTGGGAAACGAAAAAACCGGCGAAAATAAAGAAAGTTTAGGATCGATGAAATAAATAGTTCGACTGTCCGTTCTATATGGATAAGAGAATTCAAACGAGGCCGTAAGCATGAAGAAACCAGTCAAGATTACACTATACCGTTGGGCAGGCAGCTGGGGTCCATTTAAAGTTAACATCCCATGTGGAGAATGCACCCTTACCAAAGACATTCTTAAGGATACTTTTGAGAATGAGTTATCAGATGTCGATGTTGAACTGGAAGTGAAAGATTGGTTATCTCACTGGTGGGAGCCGCTAAAACTGGGTTCTTGGCATGCTCCTATTCTTGTTGTTGAAGGCAAGGTAGTCAGCCAAGGTGAAGCGCTTAATCGCGGTGTTTTGGTTCAATCTGTGATTAAAGAGTGGACTAAACGAGACAGCCTAAAAGGCAACATTGTTTACGGAAAAGCGACCTGCCCATTCTGCGTTAAGGCCAAGAAAATGCTTGATGAAGCGGGTGTTGAATACCAATACCACGATGTCGTAAAAGACAGCGCAGCTTTGTATCGTATGATTCCAGAGGTAAAAGCGCACATTGGTGAGAAAACACCAGTAACAGTTCCTCAGATTTGGCTTGATGGTAAATACATTGGTGGAGCTGACAACTTAGAAGCGTGGATGAAAGAGAACGGTTTAGATACCATCCCGAATAATGTTGTCGACCTATCCAACCAATCAACAGGCTGAATTCAGTAACAGTCATTAGTCAGAAGCTTTATCAGTGTTTTTTTGTGTCCATCCACAACAAAACGAGCGATGACCTTCATTAATCGCTAAAACGCAAAAGGCCTTAAACTGAACTAACCCCAATAGTTGGACACCAGTAAGTTTAAGGCCTTTTTAAAATCCGTTTTTGAAAATGCTTATTTCGCCATTTTCTTCATCATTCGCTTAATGAATGATGCTTTTCTTGGCTTTGGCTTGTCATACAATGCTTCGTGCATCATGTTTTTTGCTACCATTTGACCAAGGTATGCGTGGCCTAATTCGTAATTCATGCTTATCTCCGCACATAATCGATTTTCTTATGCGCGGATTCTACACTTAAAGCGCTCAAAAACAAGATCTAAATCACACTTTTAATGTAATCTCACCATTAAGTTACAATTAAAATTTTCATTTAAACATCCATAAAAAAAGCAGCTCAAGAGAGCTGCTTTAAAAATAGTTTTTTTAGAAACCTAATTGCTTAGAAATCAGCTAACATGAAGGAATAGCTTAGAAAACAAACAGTTAATAAAACTAGCTACGCTTTGGCTGTCTGTAAGTTTTACCTGCAATTTGGTATGTGTCTTTTTGCTTTAATTCGAACATAGTTTCAAAGAACCAAGCTGCAAATTTGATTAAGTCATCGCCTTCATTCATCACATGTTCGATGTACTCTTGCTCTTCGCCTTGTTCATTTTCTTGAAGCGTCACGTGGTAAATACGCTTTTCGCCTTCAACTTCAGCTAGCGCAAATTGACCTGTTAGTGATCCAGCAGCCTCAGCGACTTCTGTATCCTCATTGGATTTCAATAACTCAAGTGCTTGAGGCAGGCCATCTAGTGCGCAGATAGCTTTTACCAGTACTTCAAATTCATTTTGCTGCATGTTTATTACCTATTAAATGGACGCAGGTATTGTAGAAAACCATCCATACAAATACAACGTATTAACGACTGTATGCTGAACTATAGCGAGCTAGCTGTTTAACTGGTCTGTACTTCAGCTGCTTAACTGTATTCAACTTCGGTAGCTGTGGCTTTCTTATTCATTCTCGTTGAAGACCAAAGTACTGTAGCCATGCAAGCACCAATAATCAGATAAAACACGCCGAGCTGTAGGTGAGTCGTCACCCAACTCTCGACTAGATATCCACCAAGTAAACCCGCCAAACACATCTGAATTGAACCTGACAGTGCCGACACCGCGCCCGCTTTCTTCTTATGAGGTTCTAATAGCATACTGATCGATAGAGGGAAGGAGATACCTTGAGCGATAGCTAACCACGTAAATGCCCACACTAAGTTAAAGATGGATAACTCATGAGTAAGTAACCAAGTCCCTGAAGCTAAAATGATCAAAATCGCAAGACTCATCAATTGTGGTGTACTAAACCTACGATTGAGCAAGTTCAAAGCCACGCTACCAATCAGTAAGCCAGCCGAAGGGACTATCATCAACGATCCGTATTCAGCGGCTGTCAGCCCCAATTGCTCTTGCATTAAGAATGGAAACAGCGATAGCGACACCAAACTCGCCATGTAACTCATCCAATTATAACTGGCACTGGTCAACACTTGGCGATTCGTCAACAAACGGCCATAGTTCTTGACCACTTGACTGACTTCAAAGCGGCTCTTCCCGTATGGCAAAGTTTCATGAAGAACAAAATAGCCGAGAGTGAATATCGCCAGTAAATACACAAGAACAAACAGGAACACCGCCTGCCAACCGAGGTGGAATGAGATCCAACCACCAAACACGGGCGCAATAATCGGCATGATCGAAGCGGTGACCGAAATATAAGACAGTGCTTTGGTCAGTTGAAGGCCATCATAGCTGTCGCGCAGCACACTTCGCCCAAGAACCGAGGCACTACCCGCCCCTAGACCTTGCAACAAGCGACCAACCTCTAACGCCGTCATGTTGTCGGAAAAAACAACACAAACAACAGTACCAATCAAATAAACACCCTGACCTAACAAGAAGATAGGTCTTCTCCCCACGGCATCGGACATCGGCCCGTAAAATAGCTGAGACAAGCCAAAACCCACAAGAAACAGCGTAACGAGCAGCTGTACATCGACCTGAGTCACACTTAAGTCTGAAGCAATTAGCGGCAATGATGGTAAATAGATACTCACCCCTACCTGTCCTGTAGCTATGATCATCATGGCTAAGAGTAGCGGTGTTTTTTTAAAGGTCGATTGGCTCAAAAAATTCCCTATTCGTTTGTTATTTGTTCATCAGATGAGTTTACATTCAAAACCAATAATTGATAATTAGCTAAATTGGAATTTAATTAAGTCCCAACAGGAAATAGTATGGATTGGATTCTTAACGTAAAAAGTTATGTAAAAGTGGTGGAAGAAGGCAGCTTCAATGGCGCAGCGCGTAAACTCAATACCACCAGCTCAGCGATCAGCAAAAGAGTGAACTGGTTAGAAGAACGTATTGGCACTCAACTATTAAAGCGTACCACGCGCTCAATCAGCCAAACCGAAGCGGGGGCTCTCTTTTATCTGCGAGCCAAGGATCAGCTCGATAATTGGCAATCGATTATTGATGAAACCCGATCGGTTAACCAAACGCCTGCGGGCCTGCTAAAGATTGGCGCAACCATTGCTGTTGGTTCTAAGTTTCTCGTGCAATACATGGACGACTTCTTAGAAAAGTATCCAGACATTAAAGTACAGCTTATCACCACCACGCCAGGTCAATTACCTGAGCTTGGCTTGGACCTGGTGATCAGTCGTGAACTGGAACAACTCAACTCGTTAAGCTTCAAGAAAACACCACTATTTGAACACAAAGCCAGCTTTTATGCCGCTCCCAGTTACTTGGCTAAACATGGTTATCCCATCAACGAGCAAGACTTAGAACAGCACAACTCCTTAATATGGGGAGAGCGTCCTATTCGTGAAGTCACGCTAACTAAAGGACAACGCATCACTCTGAACGGTAACTTTGCGACCACCAACCCTGAGGCTTTGTTTCATGCCGCGAAGCGAGGAATGGGCGTACTGTTAACCATCAAAGCAATGATCAAAGAGGATCTTAAACAAGGGACACTGGTTCCAGTATTACCAAATATAACAGCCGACGAAGTGATGGTTTACGCGTACTACCCTAAGCTTGACTACTCGCATACACGAACCAAGCTATTTTTAGACCACCTAAAAGATAGGCTAGACAAAGAAAGAAATAGTCAAGTTTTGTGAAATATATCGCACTAAATTTGAAAAATCACACAACACGACCAATAATAAACTAGACGCATATCAAGATTATTAATACAAGTTGCATTGTTAATATTTAAGACAGTGCAGCTACAAGATCGTATACACAAGATCATACACATACAGCTTACACACGATTCTGGTTGGCTACGGATGGTGACTATGACTCAACATACACGCAATAGCATGATAGACACAGAGCGCATTGGGCGCTTACTCAAATTGGAAGGTATCGACCTTTTAGAGTCTGCCGTGCTTACTTTGCATCAAACCTTCGGTACTCAATACACAAGCATCATTGAGAAAAAGCACTTTCCCGATCAAATGGTTCCTTTGGTCATTGCCCATTCTGACCATGTACTGCATGACAAAATAAACGCACGCCATGGTCACATATACCAACAAGCCGTTAATCAAAAACACCCCGATTGCTCATTTGCTCAGTATATCGTTCAGTCACTCCCAACATCAGCATTTAGGCAAGAAATCACCTCACAAAACTCAATCGCTATCCCAGCACGCAGTCAAAGTGGCGAAGTCATGGGTGTGCTTTTCTCAACCTTTAGTTCGCCTATGAGTACAGATCAGCAACAAGACGTGATAAAACACCACCAGTTGTTCGCAGATATCATCATTCACACCTTGCGTGAAATGTGGTTCAACGACCGTTCTGAGCAACTGGTTAATCAACTCAGTTACGAAGTATCACACGATAGCCTAACTGGGCTATTAAACCGTAGCTGCTTATCAGACACCTTGGAATCGATCACTCAGCAGAGTGTCACTCCCTTCACGCTCGCTCTGCTCGACATCAATAGCTTCAAAGCCATTAATGATATGCACGGTAATTATATTGGCGATAAGGTGCTTCAGTTCGTTGCAGAGACCTTGCGCCGAACCTTGCCCGACAACAACCTGACGTTCCGGACGGCTGGCAATGAGTTCGCATTCATTACCTATCATTCAGACCCAATAGCGGTTTGCAAACAAATACTGGATAAGATAAAGCAAGGTTACACTAGTATTGATATCAAAATCGATTTCGACGTCAGCATCGGCATTGCCCGGTCAGATGGAGACAATAAAGACGTAGAGCAAATCATCTTCAACACCAGTTTGGCGCTAAAAGAGTGCCAGCATAGTCAAGATACTCATATTCAATGTTACGACACTCACCTAAGGGTTCGTTACCAAAGGAAAGCCGAGTTAATCGCCGCCTTACGAAGTGAGCTTGATAGCACCATATCAGACAGTCAGGCACCTAATGACAATGGAATGTACGTGGTTGTACAACCAATCGTTGATCACATTGATACACGATGGGATTACTTCGAGGTGTTAACTCGTTGGAAAACCACAAGACATGGCGACATCTCGCCAGTGGAGTTCATTCAGGTAGCGGAAGAATCGGGGTTGATTGTGGAACTGGGTGAACGGATCATCGAATTGGTATGCCGCGCTAAAACAACATTGGAGCGAGGCTTAGGCTACAAAGTTAAGCTTGGAATAAACTGCTCCGCTCACGAGCTTACCGATTCTAAGCGTTATATTTCCTATCTCACTCGAACGATTGAACAGCATCACTTTAAAGCAAACGAGTTTGTCATTGAGCTAACCGAAACCGTGCTGTTATCTCCAACTCAAGAAACAAAGTCAGCACTCGACTTTCTAAGGGGACAAGGGTTCACGATCGCTCTAGATGATTTCGGTACTGGTTACTCAAGCTTAAATTACATTCATAGCTACCCTATCGATTGTATTAAGATTGATGCCACCTTTATTCGAAACTTGCTGACAAACTCAACATCCGAAAGTGTTGTGTGGTTGATTGTTCAACTGGCACACAGACTCAATGTGTCATTGGTTGCGGAAGGCGTTGAGAAGCTTGAGCAATTAGAAAAGCTGCACGCAATGGGGTGTGACAAAATTCAAGGATACCTCTACTCTCCACCTATGCGACCAGAAGCTATCGTTAGCTACGTCACTCACTCAGAACCTCTATCCTAAACGCCGTTCACTACCTCAACCTAAAATCAAAAAGCCGCGAGCGTATCACTAAACATTAAAGTATTTAGTTCTGCACTCACGGCTTTAAAGGCTACATCATTACTCGCAACCATCTAGCTAACGGTTACCTTGACGACATATAGTCAGCTGCTAGCTATTATTCGATTGTTTTTCCAAAGCTTTCTTTAATAGCTTGTCGGCTTCATCTCTAGCGGCTACGAATGTCGCTTTTTCCTTTTTAGGTACGGAATCGGCCATAGGAATATTCGCTTTCATTGCATTGACAGGACGACCACGTTCGATCAATTCGTAATGTAAGTGCGCCCCCGTCACTCGGCCCGTTTTACCTGATAAGCCAATACGCTGACCACGAGATACCGTTTGTCCTTTACGAACGAGGATCTTACTCAAGTGTAGGTAGCGTGTTTTGTATGTGCTGCCATGCTGAATCACCACATAGTTACCAGCATATGGGTGCTTACGAGTCATGATCACTTTACCATCACCTGTTGCTTGAACGGGTGTGCCAATTGGCGTCGCGAAATCTGTGCCGTTATGCGGAGAGACTCGCCCAGTCACAGGGTGTAAGCGCTTAGGATTAAACTGAGAACTTTGACGCCAACCACGGCTCACAGGGTAACGTTGGAAAGCGCGTTGTAAGCTATCGCCATTGGCATCGTAATATTGTCCGTCAGTGTGTAAGTACGCTGAAACAACACGGTTACGGTTCATGATCTTGATCGCTTCGATTTCACGTTTCCCGGTTGCAACACCATCAACGAATTGCGCTTTTTGAAGCACTTCAAACTGATCACCCGCACGTAAGTCTCGGCTGAAATTCAGCTTATCTTTAAGAAGAGTCACAATATGGTCAATCTCAATACTGTTCAGGCCAACTTTGTTCGCTGACATCGAGAAACTGCCATGGATATCGCCCACTAAAGGCTTTTGCTTCCATTCACCCGGAATAGAAATGTCTTCGAATTCGTAGGTGCCGTCATCAAGCAGTCGATAAACCACTTTGTCCGCGACACTAAATTGAAGTTCCATTTTTGAAAGGTTGCCCGTCGCTTCGTCACGCCAAAAACGTAATGTATTACCCGGACGAAGCGTGTCTAACGCAAGGAAGTTCAAATCGGTTTCCATCACGCTCATCATCGAGTTATAAGAAAACCCAAGCTGAGTGAAGATGCTACTTAAGTTATCGCCTGATTGAATTTGATATTCAAACGTCGGTGGCTCAATAACGGTAGCAGAAGGAGGTGACAGAATTGACTCAATAACGGTTGAGTCTGGCAAATCAAGATCGATCGTTTTCGTCAGATTTGATTGTGAATATTGCAAAGCAACACTAATCGCTGCAATAAGTGGCAGTCCTAAAATTGCTGCTTTTTTTACAGGTGAAAGCTCAGCAAACGGAGAGGAAAATATTTTTGAATACACGGTAAACAGGTCTTTCTACGATATAAAAGCACAGGATATGCTTTTCAGGCGTATAAATCATCATTGCATTGTCATAATATGATGTGAATCTGCGCAATCTCGGCTAAGTCATTGAGTTACCGTTAATGAAATAGGCACAACTCAAAAATTTAATGAACGAACGATTTAGACATTAAAAAGCAGAAACATCTAGCTCCTGCTTTTTAATTAATTCATACTATTTCAATTAAGTCGTGCTATTTCAATTAAACGTTAACTGTCGATACCAAGCAATTATCTTCACCAAATTCATTCGGGATATAACGATCAGCATTCGCATCGTTCACCCATTGTTGATCATCAACTAAGTAGCGAAATTGAAACTCGCCATCTTTCGGAAGACGAGTTTTAAACTTGTAAACCTTCCCTTTCGCCAGTTTTTTCATTGGCGTCGCTTTCCAATCCAGAAAGTCAGCAACGATTGATACAGAATTAGCTTCTTGAGCTTCTAGCTCGAAAGTCACTTCAACTTCATCTTTCGTCTTAAAAAAACGTTTATTAATCATTCGCAAGCTCCATTTGTAAAGTAAGCAGACACAAAGCTAAGTGTGTCTAAATTTCATTCATCTACTTAAGATAATATGTAATTTAGCTCACATAAACAACAGTTCCTTGCTCTAACAAAAACGTCATTGCTCATCAATTGATTGCGTATTGAAAGAAAAACTCATTAACACCTTTTCAGATTGCAATTCTGGAAAAGATTGTTCCGCAGAATGTCGAGTAAAGCCGATAAAACCTTCCCCAGAGAGTTTGCTTTGTGAATCGAGCAGCTGAGTAATCTCTAAAGTTTGGATTCTCACCCGGTCACCAAGAAAGAATTGGTCAACTAACACGACGCGGCTTCGATGCTGGTCATGTTTAAACAGGCCAAGATAATAGAAAACGCCACTGCCTTGGTTAGATACCCACATAGGTGCAACAAAGAAACTCGCCTTGCCTAACGTGACACTTGAAAGGTTGTTGGTGTCTACGGTGACCACACCACGCTCAACACCGGAGTCATACCGCCCAAACGCGATTGATCTTGGTCCATCGACTTCATTAATAAAGGCGTACGCGTTGGTTTCAGGAACTTTGATTGTCCATGGGTTAGTCGTCTTCAAATCAAAAACGGTTTCAGCAACAGGGTCATAACTGACTTGAGAAGAAGGAAACTTCGCCAAGATCTCTTCGTCACTTAAGCTAAAGCGATAAATACCCGCCAGTATCACCACAACCAGCATGATAATAGGAATCAGTAAAATCAGAGGTATAGGTAAGATTTTCTTTTTCATGAGCAATTATATTCTTTTGTTTTCATCCAGTTGTGCAGACCATAAAGGGCTTTAGTATAATTATCAATACAGGGTTAACCAGAAGTGGAGCATGGATGGATATCAATCATATTAAAGAGAAGAATATCAGAAGTTGCGAATGCCGCTGTGGAGCCGTCAATTTAGTCTGCAGAGGCGAGCCTCAACGCACCTCCGTATGCCATTGTTATGAATGTCAGAAGCGCACCGGAAGTGTGTTCGGGGTTCAGGCTCGATTTCCCATAGAACAAGTGACACTCAACGGAGAGGTCACCTCCTTTTCACGTATCAGTGACACGGGCAATGAAGTCACCTACCAGTTTTGCCCTAAATGTGGCACTACCATGCTATTGCAGTCGGTTGCCGCCGCCGATTTTTATGTCGTCCCGCTCGGACTATTTAAAGAGCAAGACTTTCCGCTACCAAGCTTTTCAGTCTACGAAGAACGCAAACACGGATGGGTCAAATTTGACCACCAGATGAGTCACTACAACTAGCCTGTTACTGACCATTTTCTCTATAAAGCAACAGTATTGGAACAAACTGCAAGACTGTTGCCTAAGATCAAATATCAACGTTCTACAACGCTAGCGTATCTTTTCGCTAGCGTTATAATCTGCTCCTCTTTTTAACCCAGGGTGAACCACATGATTTCTAAACTACCTCGCTGGGTTGAATACGGCGCCTTACTGTTAGCGGGCCTTGCTGGCAGCGTTAATGCTATTGGTTTACTCGGCTTCCAACATCAAGCTATCTCCCATATTTCAGGCACCATGTCTTTACTTGGCAGCAGCCTGCTCACGCCGACTTCAACTTCTATGCACCTCCTGCTAATCATTATGAGCTTTATGCTAGGTGCCGCGTTCAGCGGATTCTTTATCGAAAATCAAGCATTGAAGTTAGGACGCCGTTACGGTGTTGCGCTATGTATTGAGGGTGGATTGCTGTTCTTGGCGCTTTGGGCACTGTTACAAGGCTACACTTCAGGCCAGTATTTCGCTTCAGCCGCGTGTGGGTTGCAGAACGCAATGATCACCACCTATAGCGGGGCGATCATTCGCACCACACACATGAGCGGGATCATCACAGACCTTGGGATCATGATTGGCGCACGCTTAAAGGGGATGCCTTTTGACCGCCGTAAAGCCAAACTTCTTATGTTCATCGTTGTTGGCTTTCTGTTTGGTGGTTTAAGTGGTGCTTGCCTGTTCCAGCGCTTTGAAATTTTGGCACTGGCTTTCCCTGCCTCTTTCGCGTTCATTGTCGCGTTTAGCTACTGGCTCTACCTAACTTATCGAACTGAAGCCTCAGTAAATTTATAAACGCCTAGGGCGTGTTGATCTTTCGTGAGTGTTTTTTGAACAGCATGGTAAAGAGTTA
>NZ_JBFSPI010000029.1:0-52411 GCF_041464685.1 Vibrio sp. 10N.237.312.B06 | reverse complement strand
GCTACCGATGTATTGTTGAACGCGAAATGTACAGCAAAGATCAACACGCCCTAGTTACAACCAAAGAGCCAAAAGAATGTTACGCGTCTATTAGCAGTAAAATGTCTAGAAAAATAGCAGTAAACTGTTTAGAGAAACGACAATAAAAAACGCCGCCTTACACCTTCCCCTAAAGAGGGTAATGTAAGACAGCGTTTTAGAAATCGAATCTTGAGGTTTTGCTCTTTGTTACGTATCTAGCAAACTCAATTGATTGGCAAATTAACCGAAGATCTTGCTCCAAATGCTTGGATTACGCTTCTCATGGTACTCTTCACGAAGGCCGTCAATAGTACGAAGTTCCTGCTGTGCCGACTCTAAGTCACCTTGGTCTAGCTTCTGCTCAATGCTATCCAATGATGCACTGATCTTTTTGAAACCTTCCATGAAGTTATCTTCTTTCTCTATTGGGTAAACACCCGTTTTGAGCTCTGCCACTAGCGTATCTAAACGAACGATAGGCTTTTGCATCTCTTCAATGCTTTGAGCTTCTGCCGCTTGTTTGAACGCAAGCTTCATTTCTTGCATGTTTTTCTTAAGGTCAACATTAGCAAATGCGTTGCCAGACAATACTGAAGCAGCGATTAAGCCAGATAAAAGGATTGAGCGAGTTTTCATTATTTCTCCAAGTGAAGCGGTGTCTTTGAAGTTAGAGCCATCATTATTGTACTGTGGCACTTCGACTTTATTATTTTCGGCTAGTGTATACAAAAATCCGTCGGGCACAAAAATTGATTGTGTCGAAATGCAAACTAGCTAGCTAATTACTGACAAGTACCGGACAAACCATCACTCAAATACCGAAAACTCGGCAATCGATTGACGACCACGTAATACCAAAAAGGCTAGGAATTGCTGTGGTGAATGGGTAATCACTTTACTCGAATCCACGCCCACCTCACCAAGTAGTGAAGACACGAGATCCAACCCACCCACATCTATGCAGAAATGCGCATCGCTACCTGTCGTAATAAACGCACCTTTCGCTTTAGCAATTCTTGCGATCTCGTAACAACGATCAACACTGCCAACGCGGCTATTGCCTTTAAGCGTGGTGTTATTAATTTCGATTGCTACGTTATGTTCCGCCGCACATTGAATCACAACTTCAAAATCGAAATCAAAATTTGGGTTGCCTAAATGACCAAGTGCATCAACACGACCGCCTTTAATCACATTCAACAATGCTTCTGTATGAGTAGCAACATCCGACGGGCGAAAAACGGGCTCGTGGAAGCTGGCAATCACCCAATCTAGATTCTTATCCACACTCGGATGAATGTCGATTTCACCCTGTGTGTTCATGATGTTTGACTCGACACCTCGAATAATAGCGACATCTTCAATAAAACGAGGGAGCACACGTTGGTTACTGAAGAACCAATAGTGTGGCGCGCCCGGCATAGACTCGGAATGGTCGGTCGTACAAAACATAGCTAAACCGTTTTGTTTTGCCGATTTTGCATTCTCGATCAACGTGCTGTAAGCATGACCACTTGCGTATGTGTGGGTGTGGGTGTCTACTTTTAGTTCCATGAATCAATGCCCTCTTCGCTCGGTCAAAAAACGTGCTTAAGAAATGAGTGCTTAATAGCAACAATTCGACCAGTTTATCAGCTGAAAGTGACAATTAGCACCCAAACATAAAGGTTTATTGCTGGTTCATTTACACGACACGGGAATACGTGGCTAACCAGAAGACGCTGACACTTTTCTTATCTAAATAAAATCGAACAGACTCGGTAATTACGCCAATTTTTTGCAACCTACCCAAGTTCGTCAATACTTAAACCAGTCTACAAACTGGAGTGTTAGATGAGAAGAAGACGATATCCGCTGAGTATCCACATCACTAGCCTTTTCTTAATTTTGACCACTCTTGTCGGTACCGTACTGATTTCGATAAGTTATCGGCACTCTCAAGAACTGCTTTTAGGCACCGTGCGCGAAGTCAGTAATGAACATCGCGATAAGCTGGAATCGGTATTTAAACAAGCTATTGCCCCAGTCATCACAACCTTAAACGTGATGGCAGTGAGCCCGTTTGTTGCTCATCAAACCTCCTCCGTCGAAAAAGAATCTTGGCTTGCTTTGGTCGATATCATCTTCAAACAAAATACCAATTTAGTTGCTCTGTTCTATGGCTCTGAAGATGGCGATTTCCGAATCTTTCGTCCTCTGAGTTCCATTAAACAGAGAGCCGACAACAACGCTCCCGCGAAAGCGACCATGATGATCAGCAGCACCAATCTAGATGGTGAAAACTTTATTACCTTTCTCGATGGCGCACACCAAGTGATCAGTACCCGACAAGCCGAGAGTAAGTTCAACCCCACGACTCGACCTTGGTTTCGTAACGCAAAGCCTGACGGCTCAATACAACTCTCTGAGCCCTACCTGTTCTATTTCTTGCAAACCAATGGCATTACGCTTTCTAGACGTTCATTGGATGGCAAGCATGTCGTTGGTGCCGACTTCACGTTGAAATCTCTCTCTTCCCAGATCAGTGAATTGGCCTACTCTCCGCAAACCCGACTCGCCTTGTTCGATCAACATTTCAATCTTCTCGGCCAACATCAACTTGATCTATCGATTCCCAAGCTTACCTCCCAGCCTAACAACACAAGTAAAACTGAGAAAACGAATAACCAAACGACGGGGAAACTCTCTGGCAGTGAGCAAGACCAAAGCTTCTTTAATGTGCCCAAACGTGAACAGTTGGAAGCATTGAAAGCATCCGTCATAGCCCCACTTATCTCCGACGAGGAGAAATTAAACCTCAACCTAAAAAACGTTGAATACAACCTAAACACTTGGGCATTAACACTAACGCCTGTTGAGCTCACTCAGAATGTCACTTTATATTTGGCAGAGGCTACGCCACACAATGAGTTGCTCTCTGATCTTATCTCGATGCGTGACAAGCAAGTCGCCGTCGCGATTGGGATGTTGTTCATCTGCTTCGCTATCGTATGGTTTGTTGCTAATCGACTGTCTCAGCCGCTTAATACGCTGATGCAACTCACCGACAACATCGCTCGATTTGACTTCAGGCGTACTCATTATCCCAAAAGCATGATTCAAGAAGTGGCTAACCTCGCCCACTCGATTGAGCTGATGGAACACACGCTTCATGATCTTATTACGCTACTTCGAGACACGGCAGGTAATCAGGAGTTTTCGATCTTAGCTAAGAATATTGCTCATCAAAGCTATTTGATTACCAAAGCAGAAACCATCGTCCTCTTCACTCAATCAAAAGAGAAAGACGTGTTTGATACGGCAGCTAACCTTGCCATTCTCCCTTTTAAAGCCGACATCAATGACTTCATCAAACACACGCCTTGGTTGCTGTGTCAGCTTAAGTCTGGTGAGACGATCCATTTGAACCGAAAAGACAATGTTCTCAACTATTACCAAGATTCGATCTTCAATTCAGATCTGTACCTGTTTCCACTATTGAACCGTGAGAAGTTGTTGGTAGGTATTGTTGCAATTGGCTATGAAAGACCAATCACCAAGATGCAGGCAGACAAGCACGCCTTCTTACGAGAGCTGCTCAGTTTTGCGGAAATAGCCAAAGACAACATTGACCAAATGCAGCAACAGAAAGACATGCTTAATGCCTTTATCGAGTTGATTGCATCAGCGATTGATACCAAATCACCTTACACGGGCGGGCACTGCCAACGAGTGCCTGAACTGACCAAATGGTTAACTCAAGCCACCATAGACGACGGCCGTTATTACCCGCAATTCTCATTGGATAGTAAACAGTGGGAAGAGTTAATGCTCGCCGCTTGGCTTCATGACTGCGGCAAGGTAACCACACCCGAGTATGTCGTAGACAAAGCGACAAAACTTGAAACCATTTACGACCGAATCCACGAAGTACGAATGCGTTTCGAACTGTTAAAACAACAGGCTGAAACCGACTACTGGAAAGCTATAGCGAACGGAGCGCTTCAAGAGGATCAGCTTAAGATCCTCGAACAAAGCTTGTCAGAATTGGATGAAGAATTTGCCTTCGTTGCTGAATGCAATCTCGGTGGAGAGTCGATGACGGACGAACAACTAGAACGCTTAGACCGAATAGCCAAGCGCCAATGGAAACGCACACTCGACGATCAGCTAGGGTTATCTTGGTCTGAAAAAGAGAGATTCAATGAACAACAAGACACGACAAAGAAGAGTGAAGCTGAGCCAGCAAGAAAAGACCAAATACTACCGATTATGGAACCGCTACTTGCTGATAAACCCGAACATAAAATACCGTGGGATAATGGCTTTAGCCCTGCTGATGTATGGCAAGAAGCGTTTGTGCTTAAGCCAGGAGAAGTCAAATACAACCAAGGTGAACTGCACAATTTGAAAGTTCGTCGTGGCACGTTAAACGATGAAGAACGCTTCATGATAAACGACCATATCATTCAAACCTTCACCATGCTCAACAAGCTACCTTATCCATCTTATCTCAAGAACATTCCTGACATTGCCAGCGGACACCACGAACGTATCGATGGCAAGGGTTACCCGAGAGGCTTAAGCGAAGACCAGTTACCTTTGCCGTCTAGAGCGATGGCCATTGCCGATGTATTCGAAGCGCTCACCTCCAGTGATCGCCCATATAAGAAAGGCAAACTCCTAAGCGAATCACTCAATATCATGACCGACATGGCCACCAGCGGTCATATCGATCCAAAACTGTATTTGCTGTTTTTAGAAAACAAAATCTATGACAAATACGCTGAGCGATTCCTAGAGACTAAACAGCGTTGCGAGATTGAACCAAACGAACACATCGACCGAGTAAAAGAGTACATTCGTTCATTGTTCTAGGCTTTTGTCTGTAATCTTCAGCCTCAATGTTTAGCTTTTAACGGCAGAGTCCAAAACCGCAGCATCTGCTACAACCACAGCAGATCGAGGTGTTTGCTTGGCTTTTGCTTTGCTGTGTCTTTTAGCCAATAGAGTATTGGTTATGCTCGCCACGACTATCAAATTGATGCCGATTAACTGCTGAGATGAAAACACGTCATCAAAGAACAAGCTCTGCCATAACGCACTGAACAGCATGTTCGTGAAAATTAGGGGAGCCAACTGAGAACCGCTGTCTGCCAACTTGTACGCTTTCGAGCGGAAGATTTGCGTGTTAATAGTAAATAGAGCCAATCCAAAAGCGCCAAGCCCAATCCAGCGTAAGCCTTCAAAAGATAGCAGAGCCGAAAAGGTTCCATTGCCCGCAGCACTCTCAAGCATATCTGGATCCGCAGATACTGAAGTAAACACAACCATTGGTATCACAATGATTGCCGCGACCAAGAACGTCCACGCGTTAAGCTCTGCGGGTGTCAGGCTAGTCTTGGACGCTCGATACAAACTCACTTGTGAACCCGAATTAAACACACCCGCCAATAACCCTAGCAACAACGCTGGCCTAAAGAACTCTGAACCAAATTCAAACTGCGACCAGTCCCCAGCCATCATCGCTACGCCGACAAAGGTGACAACTAAACAAATCACTGTGGTTGTATGAATTTTGGTTCCAAACATTAATTTTTCTAACAAAGGAATGAACAGAGGGCCAGTGCTGAACAACACCACACCTTCAACCAGCGTTAGGGTTTGCAAAGACGTTAGGAAACACCACTGGCATGCCACCATAAAAATCGCACGCATCACTAAAGGTTTCCACATACCGAGTGAAGGTTTCGTGATTTTGTACAACATCAAAAATAGGAATAAAAACAGACTGGGTAACAAAAAACGCACGAAACTCAATAATGAAACGGGCATTGATACCGATAGATACTTGGCCATTAAGCCACTTAAAGACAAACTGAACGTCGACAACAACATGAAAGCCGTCGCCTTGGTAATATCAGACATAATTACCACCTCCTATGACAGTTATTTTAGAGGCGTGACGTGATGAAAAATAGCGAGTATTATTAACCACAACTGTAAGGAAAGCTTACCAATGAAGAAACTCGTTCCACTTAAATCCGTTTATGCTTTCATTGCTGTCGCCGAAACAGGCAGCATGACCGAAGCCGCTCGCGTGTTGTACGTCAGTCATTCAGCGGTAAGCCAAGCGATAAAATCATTAGAGCAACTGGTCAATAAGCCGCTGTTCCAACGTGTGGGTCGTCGTGTTGTTCTAAATGCCGCAGGTAAGCGATATTATCGAAAAGTCGCACCCGCACTGGAACAAGTAATAGAAGCCACAGAAGAACTCGCCAAAACGCCTAACGACCACCGCATCACCCTCAACATGGTGAACTCACTCGCCATGCACTGGTGGATCCCGCGAGTCTCGGAATTCCAAAGCTTTGCCCCCTCTCTTGATATTCGTATATCCACGCTAACGGGCACTTTCGACATAGAACAAGAAGGTGTGGACATCGCGCTGGTGCACGGTAAACCGAGCGAGTGGGACCGATATTACAGCGAAAAGCTCGGTGACGATGATCTGGTATTGGTGTGTAGCCCAGCACTATTGAAAAACCAAATGGGATTAAGCGTTGAACAACTGGTGAAACAAAACCCAACCATTGGTGTCTTCAACCCAAGAAGACAGCATGACTGGCAAGTGTGGTGCGATCATTACCAAATACCCATGCCGACGTTCCACAGTAACTTGACGTTCGATGTCTCGATTCAAGCCGTACAGGCTGCCATTCGTTCGCTTGGTGTATTAGTCACTCACCGCTTGTTTGTGAAAGATGACATCAGCCATGGCATGTTGGTCGAAATTAGTGAGCCAGTGGCTAACCCCCATCAAGATTTCTATTTCGTTTGTCCAAAAAACAAATTAAAACAAGAAAGTGTGCTAAAACTGAGAACATGGTTGAGGCATGAATTCACACGCTCAGAGACAAAACTCAGCGAGTAACTAATCATCAAGTAACAAACCAACTAGTAACAACTCATCTAGTAACCAACCATCTAACTTACAGAGGCCATTATGATTATTACCACCACTCAATCTGTTGAAGGCAAACGCATTGTCGACTACAAAGGGGTTATCGCCGGAGAAGCCATCCTAGGGGTTAACGTATTCAAGGATATGTTTTCAGGTATTCGCGACTTCGTCGGTGGACGTTCTGGCACCTATGAAAAGGAACTGGAGAAAGCACGTAACTACGCATTCAAAGAGCTGGAGCAGAAAGCGATTGAAGCGGGTGCAAACGCAGTGGTTGGTGTCGATATCGATTATGAAGTCTTAGGAACAGGTAATGGCATGTTGATGGTATCAGCCAGCGGCACAGCGGTTGTCGTCGCTTAATCGAATCTGAAATCATGTGATTCAATAAATGCTTATTCCAACGTTCGGTTTGTTTATCACCAGAAGGTTGGAATAAGGATAAGCCGTGGCTGAAGTGAATTTAACTCGTTCTGCCTTCTTGCTCAGAGATGATCTCATCAAAAGAGGCAATTCGAGCGAGGAACGCCCCCTTGTCTTTCGGTAATATAGAGCTTGCCAAAGGCAGGTCAGCCTTCATCGCGTCGACCGCCCTTCCACGTACCAACACTTCAAAATGTAAGTGAGGCCCTGTTAAACGGCCTGTTGCACCCGACAACGCAATTTCCTGCCCACGCTTAATCTGTTGCCCTTTCTTAACCAAGAATCGACTCAAATGCAGATAACGAGTTTTGTAAACACTGTTATGTTCTATCACTATGTATTTCCCTGCGTATGGATGGTCACGAAGTGCCACAACCCTACCGTCTCCCGTTGAATAAACGGGTGAACCCACAGGTGTGGCGAAATCAGTACCATTATGCGGCGATACACGTCCAGTCACAGGATGCTTTCGGAATGGGTTGAATGATGAAGTGATTCTTCGGAATTGTTTGTCTATTGGGTATCGATTGAAAGCTTGTTCAAGGCTATTTCCTTCTCGGTCATAGAAACGTCCATCCGCAGCAAGAAAAGCCGCCACTTCCCTATTTCGTAGCTTGATAGAAACCCCTTGCACTTCAGTCTTACCCGTTAAGTGATCTTCCGTGTATTGCTCTTTAACCAAAACATTAAAGCTGTCGCCAGCTCTGAGATCTTTGGAGAAGTTAATTTTATCTTTCAGCGTTCGAGTGATATTGGCTATCTGGGCACTGGTTAAACCGGCCTTGTAAGCTGACGTGGAAAAACTACCCTGCACCGCACCTGCGTACAGTTTTTCTTTCCATTCCCCAGGAGTCTCGATGAACTGATAACTAAAACTACCGTCATCATTTTCTGTATAGACAGCTTGTTCAACCAAGCTCTCATGGTAAATCAATTCGACTAGCTGTTTAGATTCACTATCCAACAACAACTCTAGATGATCACCAGGCTTGATCGTGTCCAGTTTCAGTGATTCTAGATCGGCCTCAAGTATCTTTTGAGCCGTTCCGTAAGGGAGTTTCCAAGAGGTAAATACATTACTGAGTGTATCCCCAACTTTGACAAAATAATGAACTCTTACCAGAGAACTTGGCTCAACGTTTGAATTCGATGGCTTCTCATCCGCTGAAACCGCACCTTGGTAAGGTGTAATTTTGATAGCGATGTCTTCTGGTGGTTCAGGAGAAATAGAAAGATATAAAGCAAGTGAAAATGCGCTGATAGCAGTAACAATCAGGCCAGTACGGAGGAACTTCATAAAAATACTTAACGGTTATTACAATGAATCTTTCAAACGTTATAACATAACAATTCATTCAATAAAATAAGCGAAATGTAAGAAACCGTTCCGTAAAAACGATTAAAAGCATAGTGAGCGTACGAAACTCACCATGCCATTAAATAATTACTCTTCACAAAGCGCTTCAAAACGATCTAAGCCGCGTAGCATCTCAAAATCTGGCTCTTCAGCTAGCAACTCTCGCATTGAGCCACTGGCTTCGATAGAGCGCTCTAAGTCGTCGATTGCCTGACCTTCAGCACCTAATCTTGCATACGAACAAGCTCGTTGGTACAAGGCGTGAGCATTTTGATCATCCACTTCCAATACACGGTTACATAAGCTCATTGCCCAATGGTATTCCTGCATGTCCATTGCGGCATCAGCTTTATAAGTGAGCGCCTCTAAATCACCAGGGCGGACTTTTAAGATCTCATCGTAAATTTCAATTTTTTGCTCGGCGGTTTGAGCATTTTGCGCTCTCAACCATAAGTTGTGTATTTCATTGATGATTTCAATTTCTCGGTTGTTCTCTGAGATAATTCGAGTCTTACGCTTTAGATCCCTTTCAAGAACGTTAAACTTCTTCTCGTACTCTTGAGCGATAGAATTCAATCGCTGGTCAGCCATCTCTTTGGTTGTGTGCTTGAGTTCTTTAAGCGATTGCCACCCAACTAATGCGATAAGTGAAGCGACACCCGCAATAATGTAGAAAAAATAGGTTACAGTCACGTTGGCGTAATTCAGCGATTTGTCCGCCACAGCGAGCTCACGGTCGGTCATCTGAATAGTCAAACGTCTTTCAAGATCTTGTTGGTCCATTCTTAGCTGCTTCAATTCATCCAAGATATAGCGTTCCATCAACGGTCGATCTAAATAGTCCAATTCTGAGTACTCAACCTCTTCGCTTGCAAAACTCATCGTGCTGAACACCGAGATAACTGCAATCAATAAGATTCGAAGCATTATACATTCCTTATATATTTTATCTTTAGGCTAACTGTATCTTGTAATAGTCATACAAGCTAGGAAGTCGACAAGTTTGGCTTATTCGTATTAGTTAATAGTTATTTATAACTCGATAGTCACTCACTTCTACAATCGACTCTTTCTACAATCGATTCCTCCAACCACCGACTCTTCCAACAATCCTGCATAAATTCCATTGTGTGCTATCAGCTGTCGATGGTTACCTTGTTCAACAATTTCACCCTTTTCCAACACAAGAATCGTGTCTGAGTGACGAACGGTACTCAAACGGTGTGCAATCGCAATCACGGTTTTTTCCTTAAACAGACGCTGCATTGCTTTTTGAATCAGGTCTTCGGTGATTGAATCCACCGAGCTAGTTGCTTCATCAAGCATCATCAGTTGTCCACCTTGTGCAACCGCTCTAGCGAACGAAATAAGCTGCGTTTGCCCCACAGATAGGTTGGATCCGTTCTTTTCTAAATGGAAGTCATAGCTTTGTGGCAATTGTTCAATAAACTTATCGGCGTACACATAGCGTGCTGCTTGTTCAACCTCAGTTCTAGATAGATGCGTTTTGCCCAGCGCGATATTGAATTGTATTGTCTCTTCAAACAAGTGCACATCTTGCATCATCATTGAGAACAAATGAGCAGAGTCTTCGCTTGAGATCTGCGACAGCTCTATTCCATTCAACAAAATGCTGCCTTCATAGTCTTGGTAGGTTTTAGAGGTCAGACGCAGAACCGTCGACTTACCCGACCCCGTCGAACCCACAAGCGCGATTTGATGCCCTTTCTCCAATACAAACGAGACATTCTTTAGAACATATGGAGAGCCGTCTTTGTAACGGAAGCTCACGTTCTTAAACTCTAGGCTCACAAACTGTTCGAGCTGTTTTTCAACCTTGTTAGATGGCAACAGGTTGCGTCCTTCCTCTTCAGTCGGCTCAACAAACAACTCTTCAATATGGTCAAACGCTGCAAATGAACTCTGAATCGAAGCGATCTGCGAAGTAAAGTCACGGATCGGCACAAACACTTTCTCTAAGGTGTTGATGAACGCAATCAGCACACCCAAGGTGAGAGCCCCTTCTATCACTTGCTCCGAGCCATACAAGATCATAATTGCGATGGTGATAGAGGTGATGCCGGAGATAAACGAGAACAAAATCGCATCGTATTTATTGATCTTCTTCTGCGCTCTTAAAAACTCATCAGTATAGCCCTGATAGCGTTGCTCGACTTGCTCTTCCGCTCGGTACATCTGAACGGTTTTCATGCCAAATAAGACTTCTTGTAAAAAGCCAATACCGCGAGCCAGCGAAGAACGAGTCACCTTATACAAAGCACGAAGTCGGTTTCTCACATACACCGTCAAATACATCACCGGCGGCATTATAATCAAAACAATCATCGTTAATTGCCAATCAATGAAGAACATCATTACCAACAGAGCAATGGTGTTAATGCTGTCCTTCACTAGACCAACAACCGATTGAACAAACGTCTCGCCGATGGTTTCCAAGTCGCTGGTGAGTCGTGAAAGCGTGACGCCTATCGGTGTGTTATCAAAATAGCTGCGCGGTAGTTTAAGTACTCGATCAAACAACACTGAACGCATGTCAGTTATCGTGTATTGCCCGGTTTTACGCAGGTTGTACGAATAGGTGGTATCCACCACATAGCTCGCCACCAGCACGGCAACGAGATAGAAGACGTATTCGAGCAGACCATCCATATCCCCATGACTCAGGTGAACATCGATCACTTGAATGATCAGCCAAGGGAACAACAAGCTCGTGATGACAGAAAGAGGAAGCATAGCGATGCCCAGAATCGCAGAGCCTTTGTATTTCTTAGCAAACTTAAAAAAGTGCTTGAGGTACTTGAGATCAACACCTTTTAACATGCTGCTGCCTCCGTTTCATTCTGCTGTAACTGCCATGTATCGTAATAGTAATCGCACGTTTTCAATAACGTCGCGTGGTCGCCCTTCGCAATCACCTTACCTTCGTTCAACACGATAATTTCATCCATATATTCAAGGGCATTAACACGGTGTGAAACCACAAGTACCGATTGATTTTCCAAGCGCTTAAACAAGCCCTCTAAAATCTTACGTTCTGTTTCATAGTCGACAGCCGATAGAACGTTGTCCATGATGATCAGGTCGGTGGGTTGCAATAAAGATCGAGCAATGCTCAAGCGCTGTTTCTGACCACCCGACAACATGATCCCTTTCTCACCGACTAAGGTTTGGTCGCCATGCTCAAAACGTGTAACGTCATTGGCTAACTGACTCAGTTCTAAAACCTCATCAACCTGACTCTTTGCCAAGTCAGTATCTAAGCTACCGAAGCGGATATTGTCTTCGACGGTTGCAGAAAACAGATAAGGGTCTTGCGTCACGGTTTTCACGTAACGGCGCAAATCACTGCGTGAGAAGCTAGTGACATCTCTTTCGCCTAGGAAAACTGAATCTTCTGGTACATCCAAGTGATGGTTCAAGCAATTCACTAATGTCGTTTTACCCGCTCCGATTCCGCCTAGCACACCCACTTTCTTACCTGCTGGAATGTCAAAGCTGATGTCATCGAGAATCAGACGCTCTTCACCTGAATAGCTGAAGCTGAGGTTGCGAATAGAAAACGTTTTTCCCTTCAGAGATTCAACATCTAACTCAGTGAGCTTATCTTCATCAAGGTCTGGAATTTTTGCATTAAGAATGGTTTGTACACTTTGAATGCCGACCATGCCACGCTGATAAATGGTCGCGATTCTGCCAAGCTGCATCAATGGCATTGCGAGCAAAACCGAGTAAGTCAGAAAGGCAGTAATCTCACCAAGTGTGAGTTCCTGTCTCATTAACATGTAGCCACCGAGCCCAAGAATGATGATTTTCATCAGGTCATTGGCGTAGTCGAGTACTGGCATAAAGAAGACTTGAATACGTGTAATTTTAAGGCGGCATTCAAGTAATAACTGATTCAGCTTTTCAGTTTCAGCTTTCACCCAAGGTGACATCTGCTGGCTCTTAATCAAATCAATCCCAGACAGGTAACTCATTAGCTGAGCAGACAAGTTTTGTAGACGTTTCATGTGCTCTAAATGCAGCGTTTTCATACGCTTGAAGCCCACCCGAAAAATCACAAAAGCGATTGAGATAGGAATAATCGAATACAGTGTGAGTTCTGGCGATATACGCCACATATAAAGAGGTGTCAGCGATAGCGCGAGTAACGCATTGAAGAACTGAAGAAACCCCACACCAAACATCAGTCGGATGCCGCTAAGGTCATTATTCATGATTGAAATTAGTCGACCAGATGCAAAGCGTTCATGAAAGCTGCTCGGTAAGCGATTCAGCTTTTGTAGAAGTGTACTCTTTAGTGCTGCTTCTGTAATTCGCCCCGGATTAAGCGCATAGATACGAGACAGAATTCTCACCACCACCATGGCAACCGACATGCCGACCACGATCCAAACATAGGTTTGAAGCTGCTGATGGCCCGCTGTTGAAGCATCCTCAATAAGATCGATGGCAAGTTGGATATAACGAGGGATCTCTACCTGTAACCAGTTAACGAGAAAAATGAACACAATCGCCAGTAAGTACGAGGTGTGATTCATGCGTAAATAGTGGGCAACAAACTGTCTTTTATTCATAGTCTTCTTTGTTTAGGGCAGGCTCACCGAGTTTTGGTGATTTCGTAAAGCTAGAAACGAGCGTCACTTAAGTAAAGATACACCTAAAACACCGGATTGATAATATCACTCCATTCATTTTATACAGGTTATCTCAGGTCTCGATGTTAGAAAAATTCACAACAAAAGCGCCTAAAACAACGTTACCGCCTAAATAGCGGTAACGTTGTTTGGTAGAAGATAAAGATTAAAGAATCACGTCTACATTATCGTCCTCAATATTTACAAGGAGTTTCACTTCACTTCCCATTGCCGACGGATACCAGACTTCAACCCATACTTTATCTACATGATTGGGTAAAAGGAGAGTTGCAGAGAACTCAATATCTTGATTGATTGGGCTCCTCAGCACTTGTGAGGTGTAATCGACAACATCACCATTGAACTCTGTATAAATACTCATAAAACCTCGAGAACTTTGCGAGCTTGCTACGTCAACGTTTACAGACACTTCTCTCTCCGTAGAAAAATCAAAACCTTCCGGTATAGATAACTCAGATGATTTAATAGACTGCGGTATCACTACTGGAGCAGGTGTCACCACGTTATTGCTACCAACGGTCGAATTACTCGGAGGAGTGACGGAGACCGGAGCCGTAGTATTGCTCGGAGGAGCGACAGTACTTGGAGATGAAGCGGTACTATCACCTCCACCTCCGCCGCCACAAGCTGAAAGGAATACAAAGCCTACACCACTCAAAATTAGTTTGATTGTTTTCATAAATCCTCCTGATTAATCTTCCGTTGACCAAGTTTTGTTGGCGTTAGGGTTTTGGTACCACGTTGGTTTTGAAGCACCGCCTGATGTAGCCCACTCAGCAAACTCGGGGTACACCTCACTAACATCAATGTATTCTGATGGATGATTCCAAGGTGATGAAATTAAGATACCCCAAGGCATGTTTTGTGTCGTTCGGTAGTATTTATCACTAGACGGGTCTGAATCATCTTGTGCAATACCATAGAAATCACTCACTAACGTGCCACGCGACGTTGGTGGGAAGTCCGCAGTATGGATTTCTAAGTCTTTCCCCGGCGATGTAGAGAAACTGTCACCATGGTAATAACCCGCGCCCGCACCAAAGATGAATGGGTCGAAGCCACTTAATGGCATCAGTGAACTCGCTGTGGGCTCGCTTCCAGAAGCAAACGGCAGAGAAATACTGAACGTCATTTGGTCAGCTTCTAAAGTCGGACTACAAGAAGGATTAGTACGGTGGAACATACACTCACTGTTAATCGGCAGATCATTTTTTAGGTTCAACGACGCGACAACAACGAGGTCTCCTCCTGGCGATGCAACACTTTTGTCTTCACCCGTAAACGGCGAAATATTTACCCGAGTCGCGCCATTCTTTTGCACTCGAGCCGTTTGAAGATCGACATCTGACTCATCGAAGCCATCAAGCTTCCATCCCAGTCCATTACCATAAGAAGCACCGTAGGCCATTATGGTTCCCGTAATATCCATTCGAAGCACTGCGTCCTCTTTACTTAAAATGGTGGTGCGGTAGTAAACCACAACGTCATTTAAGTCGAAGTCACCAACTTCTGGCCAATTATCTTCGAAGGCCGCTGTATAGTAATTCGAATGTTGAACCGTTGTGCCAGGATCCGTAACGTTAAACACGTAGTCCTCAACTTCACCATCACCAACATAACCGTCACTCGGAATGTTAGGGCTACTCGCTAAACGGAATCGAGTTTGTACGCTCCCAACGACAGCATCATCACCCACTCGAATAGGGACGACTTGGCTTCCATCTACAACAGAATGATTTTTTAATATCTGCTCGTCATCCTCAAAAGATCCATTCATATCCCAGTCAGCCCAAGCTTGCAGATAACCACTCCCCACAATGTTGACATTAATTAAACTGTCTAAGCCGACTTCAAGGTTCGTCAACAGTGCAATCCCGTCATCATCATTTCCGCCAACGTCCAAATCATCGCCGTTGGATGATGTGCCAGGTTGGCCATCTGTATCGGCATCAACACTAGCACCTAAGTACAGCGTGGAAGATATCGCATGCTCAGCACCGTTACTCGCCTGCAACGTTCCATAACTATCAGGAGCGTCACCAAAATCAGATTCATCTGAACTTTCTATTGGCGTAGTAAATCCAGATAAGTCCCAGTTACCGTCAAATGCCGAGAAAATCGGGTTGGGGAAACTACTGCTACTGCTCGTAACCGTTTCAAATTGTAGAGTTACAATCGAGGTATTCTTGTAGGTGAATTTTACAGCACCGGAGGTGTCGGTTTCCGAATAGTTCGTACCTGGCCCGGTGAATAGAACCGACGTTCCATCGGCACTCTCTTCCGCCGTCAAACTCGCGCTAGCACTACCAAGTTGATAACTGTAGAAACCTTCACTTTTAAACACTCTTACTTGCTCCGACTGCACGGGTTCGCCATCAATGTCATAGCCAATCATGTCAAATTCGGGAAGTGTATAAGGCACTGAGAACGTACCTGAGAGGCCATCCGTACCATCATAAAATTCAAAGGTATAGGTTAGACCTGCAGAGCCCGCAGAGTTAGTTTGCTAGAGAAAACCAATATCTCCTGAGGGTTGTGTTGCACCTACTTTGTAGTTGGGAGCATGAAACAAAAATGTCGCATCACCGAACACACTACTAGACACTTTGGCATCTATTGTTTTTCCATCATGTGTACCAACATTGAGGAAGTGCATCGAAGATCCATCATAGGTTGGCCCAGCCCACGAACTGCTGCCGTTCGTCGACTCTACATGATTTGAAAAGTCCAGGTCTACCGTCGTTGCATAGACAGGGGCACTGGCAACTGCCGTCATAAGATAAATAACTTGCTTGTATTTCATAGTAAACCTCGACTTCTTCTTCGCATGAGCGATTTCCTTGAAAAGTGTGTGAACTCTGAACGGCAAGTTAAAGAAGCGTCTCAGTTAACTCTGAAACAAACTATTCGCATCTTTGTTGATTATGTTGATGCCGATAAAGCGAGCTGCTTAATACAAAGAAGCAAAAGAGAAGCCAAGTTTCCGATCGTTTTAAAACCACCGTATAGTATTGAAAAATAAGACTTATTTTTCTAAATTAAAATTACAGTCTGAATGAAACGATCTTTTCTTCAAAATAAGAATCAATTTGATGAGAGGTTAGTCAACTTGAAAGTCTGTTAGATAAGGAAACGTTCTATGCTGGTTGGAAACGGATAGGTTGTTTACGGACTGGAGGCGTTTTGCTTAAAACTAAAATTACGATGGGTTAGCTCAACTAAAGGAGGGAGGAATTATTGTTGGTTCATGATGAGCAAAACTGTTTAAAAACATTCTACTTTTAAACAGTTTTGATTTATTAAAAGGGTTACAGCATTTCCTTTGCGATTAGATGCAGTAAAAAGGTTTCGCGTTCAATACTCATTCCCTTTTTAGGGCTCTCGGCCATGGTCTTTTCGTTGTGAGCGATCGCTTCATGGATATTCATCCACACCGGTTTCATCCCGTTTTTCACTTCGTAGTCTTCGTAAGCTGTTTCGCCAAGCTCACGATCAATCTTGCATGAGTAGCAGTAAGAAATCATGTGCATTATATCCGCGTCATCTTTATACCAAGGACGAAACTCTTCAAAAATACCGAACGGTTTAATACTGTGAATGTTCTTCGCACCCGTTTCTTCTTCAAGCTCACGGACCATACCTGCGATCACATCCTCACCGTCATCCAAACCACCACCAGGAATGGTGTAGTCGTGATAACGCTCTGTATAAAGCATCAAAATGTCTTCGCCATCTAACACAATCGCACGTGCAGCATTGCGCTTATATACCGTCTTATTGTCTAGGTGATCGATATCAGGGTGAATAGTGGTTTTTAGGTGTCTCATGATTCTGACTGCTCTACTGAATTTGGCGGCATCATATCATAATCATCAATAGATTCGACGCTCTCCGTCCCCTGAAAGAACACATCACCTCTGCTTTTGATCGCTGTTCACCCACGGCTATCTAGTAGAAATAACCATCAAGTAGCGCCTTATTGACGGAGGCCGTTCCTGTCAGAGCACCAGCTATGCCAGCATGATCAAACACTCAAAAAGCAGTTAAAAATAGCGAAATATCAACCTATTTCAATATCTTGACCAAATTAGAACAACCTTTTCTGAAATCTAAAATATACTAGTTTCATAGAGCTTCTAATCTGGTTCTGTAGAACTTAACGCATTCGATTATAGAGTTATCACGTAGGAGATAAACATGAAGAAAATTGGTTTGATGGCTATATTTGCCGTTGTGTTGGGCGGTTGTGCAAACGACTATGCAGAATATAGCGAAGGCCAACGTGTTTCAGTGGCTAACCCTGCTGCGGTTTATTGTGTTCAACAAGATGGTGAATTAGACACCGTAACTGAAAACAATCAACGCACTACTTATTGTGTATTTGATGACGGTGAGCGTATCGAGCAGTGGGAATACTACCGCAACAACCATGAGCAAAAAGAAGAAAGCTAAGCTGCGACATCGTGAACTATTGACGTCACACCTATACACGACGTTAACCCTTCACGAATGCCACCCAATCAAATCACATGACATTAGGTAAACTGTTCGCTATCGAGCGGTCGGTTTACCTTACTATACACATCAACTTTACATACACATCACCTTTATACACAAAGCACCTTTTGGCTACCTACCTGTATGACTAATATTGGTGTTTTCGCTATCTCCACCAGCGATGTGTGTGATCTGATTCTGGATCTAAATAACGATTCAATAAAGTCAGGTTGGTATCGAGCAATGCTAGGTACTCCCTAACTTTTTCTATGCCGATTCCGACTGGGGTATTTTGGATGCAGGTCTCCAACACTGGAAGCAAGCTTTCTACGATATCAAAATGAGATGAACGCCCAACTAACTCCTTTGCCGCTAACAAGGCTTCCAAAGACAACCTTTCTGGCTCTCGTCTTACTGAATCCAAATCCCTCTTAAATGCACCCACAGAGACACCTTCAAGATAGACTCGGTAGGTCGTCAGAGCATCCATTAACAGAAACAATTGCCCTTGCTCTGTTTGATGAGGGTATGGCACTGCGACATGAGCCTCTCGCTGAGGATCTATTTGTAGTTTCACCCCAAGTGCAGAGCACTTCTCGACCAAAACCTTAAGCAAACCTTGCTCGTCCATCAGTGATTGAATCTCGAAGATACGTTGTATGTGGTAGTCATTAGAAACGAACGTCACCTTCACACGCTGCCCGCGTGTAAACAGCCCACTTTCAATCATATCTGAGGCCAAGTTTTGAATGTTCTCAACCGTATTTGTCGAATGCTGCTCAAGTAAAACCGCCCCTATGGGAAACGGATACTCACGTTGATTTTCAAGCTCTCGAAAATACTCGTGCATCACATCGGCTTCAGAAAGGGTTTGGCCTTGTGTCACCCCACCACAGAACGCCACAGCCGTTTGCTGGTTCGACTCTTCAGCCAAAGGCCCAGCCAGATACTCAACTAAAGCATCAACTCGACTGATTCCTTCATTAGTCAATTTATTCTCATTAAGTCGCTTACCTAGCACAATAAGGAGGTGAATAATGCTCATTTTATGTTCAAGTCTCGTTTTAGTGATTAGATGGAGTGAATTATGTATACAATACTTATTAACAAAAGTATTTTGAAATTCTTACATGTTGCTCTCAATAATGCTCACTATTGATAGCAACATCTCGGGTCATACAAGAATAGACGTGTCGCTTTAAAGCAAACATAGCACGCTCTTGTATTTCATCGCTCTATGCTTGCTCAACACGAGTTTCAATAAAAGAGACCTTTAAAGCAAAGAGCCAGCTCAATCGAATAACTGTTTCAGCCAAAGAACTGTTTCAGCCAAAGAACTGCTTCACCCAAAGAACAGGTTCACTCACAGAAGTGGAACTAACGAAATACAAATTTTACACAGAGTTCGTTCATCGAACCGTCTTCACAGGAAGTTACTATGCTGTCTATTTTTGATATCTACAAAATTGGGGTTGGACCGTCCAGCTCCCACACAAATGGACCAATGATCGCTGGGTTTAACTTTACCCAAAAAATTGATGCTCAGCTTACACAAGTAGAGCGTATTCAAATCGACTTATACGGCTCGTTATCATTAACGGGTATTGGTCACCATACAGACAGAGCAACCTTATTAGGTTTACTCGGCAACCGCCCCGACACCATTAAAATTACCAGTGCTAACAAAGCAATGCGTAAAGCAATTGAAGATAAGTCTCTACTGGTTAGCGGTAACCATGAAATTCACTTCGACGTAGAAAGCGACTTGCTGTTCCATAAAACCAACCTTCCGCTGCATGAAAATGGCATGACCATCTCTGCTTTTGACGCAAGCGGTAGTCTTTTAGAGATGGAAACCTATTACTCTATTGGTGGTGGCTTTATCGCAACCGCTGATGAGCTACAAAATGGCAAGCAAGAAGCGAAAACGCAAGTTGAGTTCCCTTTTACTTCTGCTGACCAGCTACTTGAATTATCAGAGCAACAAGGACTTAGCCTTGGAGGCTTAATCCTGCGTAATGAAGTGTCTTTCCAAGGTATGGATGCGATTGACCAGAAAGCCGACCAAATCTGGAAGGTGATGTCTCTGTGCATGCAGCGAGGCTTCGACACTGAAGGCATCCTTGATGGCGGTCTAGAAGTGACGCGTCGAGCCCCTGCTCTTTTGAAAAAGCTTGAGGCCAATGCTTCGATTGAAAACGATCCAATGGAGATCATGGATTGGATTAACCTATTTGCCTTTGCTGTTAGTGAAGAAAACGCTGCGGGTGGACAAGTCGTAACATCGCCAACTAACGGAGCGGCTGGCGTTATCCCTGCGGTACTAATGTACTACCACCGCTTCATCAAAGAGCTAGACACCAAGCAGTTGAAAGACTTTTTAGCAGTCTCTGGCGCTATTGGCATCTTGTACAAAGCCAACGCTTCGATTTCTGGTGCAGAAGTGGGTTGTCAGGGCGAAGTTGGCGTATCTTCATCAATGGCTGCAGCAGGCTTAACCGCCCTACGCGGTGGTAGCAACGAACAAATCTGCATCGCAGCTGAAATCGCTATGGAACACTCACTAGGTATGACATGTGATCCAATCGGCGGGCTTGTTCAAGTGCCATGTATCGAGCGCAATGCAATGGGCGCAATGAAAGCCATCAACGCATCACGTATGGCGCTGAAACGCACCAGTAAGTGTCTTATCTCGTTAGACAAGGTTATCGCAACCATGTACCAAACAGGTAAAGACATGAACAAAAAGTACCGTGAAACGTCCTTAGGTGGCTTGGCCGTGATCCACATGGCTCCTCCTTGTGAATAACCGCGAATACCAATCACAGTAAGTAAGTGATCATAAATAGCGCAGGAAAAAGGCTCAAGAACAAGGCGGCTCTTCTCGATAAGAAGTTTCGATAAGTAGTTATTGAGCGTTTTAACAAGCTAGGATGACCAGCTATTTACTACGATTGGTATAAAACACGAGTCGAGAAAGCCGCTGTAGAGACGGCATTCTCGTAAACGTCGTTTTCGATACCCAAACATAGCCAGCCACCAAGCTGGCTTTTTTATTGGCTAAAATCCAACAGCTAATTGAAAGTGATACTCACTTGAATATTTTACAAGATTACCACCTGTAACTTTCCGTTCTTGGCTCGCGAATTAGCAACAAATAAATCTGACCGACATTTACATAACCATCCACTAGCAAAATCTAATATTGCACATTTAATGCATGAGAAAAATGAATCGCCCGATAAGAAAAGATATAGAGAGCAAAGTAACGAACACAGCAAATGTTTCATTTTATGTATTGCTATTAATGATATTATAATTGGGTAATTACACTACAAATCAACACAAATTTGAGAATAAAATAATGTGGAATAGATTAAACAAATCAATGATGTTCTGCCAAATGATGTTCGGACTTTCGTTCTATGGCGTCATGGTGATCTTGACTCGCTTCTTCCTTGAAGATCTGAACTACAACGAAGCCGACACCATGATGGTTGTTGGTGCTTTCTCTGCAATCGGACCGCTATTTGCTATCGCAGGCGGTTTCATCGCCGACAAATTTTTAGGCGCATACCGATCATTGACCATTGCCTTTCTCGGATTCGCAAGTGGTTATGGTCTACTGGTACTCGGTGCCGCAGCGACTAATGTTCCAATGGCTTTATGTGGTATTGCTTTAGCGAGTTATGCGCGTGGTTTGATGTCCCCTTCTTACCCAAGTCTTTACAAACGCACGTTCAAAACTCAAGAAGATTTCGAAAATTGCTACCCAATCAACTACTCAGTAAACAATATTGGTGCTCTATTAGGTCAATACCTGTTCCCAATGCTAGTGCTAGTTGTCGGTTTCCACGGTGGCTTCCTTCTCTCAGGTGTTCTAGCCGGTGCTGCACTTCTGATGATGCTCTTTGTTCGCAAAGGCCTTGTTGAAGCAAGTGCTGAAATCGACCAAAAACCAGTTAGCACGAAAAACTGGGCTGCGTTCCTCGGTCTTTCTGCTGCAATGATTGGCTTGGTATTTTTCATGTTCTCTAACATGGATATCGGCCAGAACATTGTGTACGCAATTGGTGGTGCAGCGATCATCTACTTTGTCTCTTTGATGATGAAATCGAAGAAATCAGACATGCTGAAAATGGGTACTATCTTAATCATCACATTCCTGACGACATGCTTCTTCGTGTACTACGGCCAAATGATGACGTCGATGACAATGGTAGCGATCAACACAATGCGTGGCGCTCTACTCGGCTTCATCCCTGTAGCCCCAGAAGCTTCAATGGCAATGAACCCACTTTGGTGTATGGTTGCAGGCCCTATTATTACGGGTATCTTCTCTAAGCTAGAAAAGAAAAACATTCACTTCTCTACCGCAACCAAAGTAGGTTTCTCTTTCATTCTGACGGCGATCGCTTTCGGTATCTTAACGATGGCAGTAACGACCGTAGGTGAGGATATTCTGATTCGCCCTGAAGTGTTCTTAGCAATCCACTTCTTCCTGGCATTTGGTGAAGTTATTGTTGGTTCTATGGTTGTAGCCTTCATTCTGTCTGTTGCACCTAAGCACATCGAGAACTTCTCAGTAAGCTTATTCTCTGTAGCAATCGCAATGTCAGGCATTGTTGGTGCTGTATTCTCAACGTCTATTGCACTTGAGAAAGGCCAAGAGATCACACAAGAGATCGTTCAAACGGTTTACGGTGATTACTTCCAAATGCTGACTGTTCTAGCGGTTGTAATGGTGGGTATCGCAATGGCAGCATCGTTCATTATTCGTAAGATGCTAGACGCAGCGAAAGCCGCAGATGAGACGATTGAACTAGAGCAAGCAAACAGCTAATTCTGCTCACGTTAAATAGCTATAACACTTCAAGCCCTCTAGTTTTCTAAAGGGCTTTTTTGTCGGTATGGATGCCAGGGTAAATAGATTGGTGATTCAAGTTACGTTGCGCTGTGTAAATCAAAGTAAATGATAACTATTAGTATTGAGTGTTTTTTAGTTCAGGATTATGATGTCGGAATCAAAACCTAAGAGAGCCTTATATGAGCAAGCCTAGCCCTATCACATTAACTGTTACTCAAACCTCAACCATTACACCGAACATGCAGCGTATAACGCTTAGCGGTGAAGGATTAAGTAAGTATCCAACCGAATGTGCCGGCGGCTACATCAAGCTTTTGTTCTCGCCACTCGGCACCACTGATTTGAGCCAACTGAACGAAGGTGAGCGCCCAACCATGCGCACTTACACCATTCGTCAGTACAACCCTTCAGAGAAGTTTATTGAGGTTGATTTCGTTCGCCACATCACTACAGATTTGCAGTGTGGTTTTGCAGCAAGGTGGGCAATGAGCGCGAAAGTGGGTGACACAGTTTCAGTGGCTGGCCCAGGTTTAATTCAAGGACTTAACCTAGAGTCAGACTGGTTCTTCTTAGTTGCAGATATGACATCCCTACCTGCGCTTTCTGCAAAAGTAAAATCGCTTCCAGAGCACGCCGTAGGTCACGCCGTCATCCAGATCAATTCAGCAGCAGATAAACAAACGCTTGAAGCACCTAAAGGTATAAAAGTCACTTGGTTGATTGAAGATGAAACTGAAGAAACACTTTCACAAACGGTTCGCAATTTAGAATGGTTAGACGGTCAGGTTTCAATTTGGGCAGCGTGTGAGTTTGAAAGCATGCGCGAGCTGAGACAATACTTCCGCAACGAAAAAGAAGTCGCGAAAGAGAACATCTACATCAGCAGCTACTGGAAACGTGGCGTCACTGAAGACGGCCACAAAGTGTTGAAGCAACAAGATGCTCAAGCTTTAGCGGGTTAAGTCTGTTACTACATACATCTTTTTGCCAGATAAATAAAAACGCCCTTAGCGAAGTTCATCTCGTTAAGGGCGTTTTAGTTTGAATCCAATGAAGAGCAAAGCCGAAGTGTAAGATTAAATACTCTCTCCCACTTCAATCTCGTAACCGAGATCCAGCTTCGCCACCCATTCTTTGTTGCCTTGTAGACGCGCTACAACTTGCTGTGCAGCGACTTTACCGATCTGCTCCCTTGGTGTTACTACAGTCGCTAAACGCGGCGTCATCGCCACTGTGATGTCGTGTCCGTGGAAACCCGCAATCGCCATCTTCTCGGGAACTTGAATACCACGTCGTACGCATTCGTAAAAAGCACCAATCGCTAAATCATCGTTGGTACAGAAAATACCATTCACTTCAGGGTGCTTATCAAGTAACTCACCAATCAGTTTTGCGCCTAAAGTAAACGAGGACGCGTCTTCCGTTTGCAGCGTTACTGGCGTTTTGTCGGCTTCTTGCATCGCATGCTCATATCCCGCCATTTTCAAGCGAGTACGTTCATCCATTCGAGCAGCCAAATAAGCGATATTGGTACGCCCTCGATCGAGCATGGTTTTAGTCATCGCTCTAGCCGCTTCAAAGTTATCAAAGCCCACTGCTTGTTCAATACGGGGAGACACCGAATCCATAATTTCAATCACAGGGATAGAAACAGTCTGCAGCATTTTACGCGCTCTATCAGTGTGCACATTTTCTGAAAGGATAATCGCATCAACGTTGTAAGAAAGCAGTGAAGCGATGCTCTGCTCTTCCAGTTCAGCGCTATAGCCATAGTGGGCAATCATGGTTTGGTAGCCTGCGGGCGCTGTGACTTGTTCAATGCCACGGATAACTTCAGCAAAAACTTGGTTGGTTAACGAGGGAACCAAAACACCAATCGCATTGCTTTTTGCATTGGAAAGAATGTCTGGCGCACGATTAGGAATATAACCTAGCTCGTCTACTGCAGCGCTGATCTTATCGCGCAGAGCTTCTGATACCTGTGAAGAGTCTCTTAGGCAGCGACTGACGGTCATTTTGGTGACACCAACTAGGTTGGCAACATCTTGTAATGTGGGACGTTTTTTCTTACTTAGCATACTGACAGCATCATGGTTACGATTAATGTTACTGGTAACATAGTAACGAATTTCGACTACTTTAGAAGAACTAAACACCTAAAACTTGATATCAGATCATAAACACACACGTCGCTTTGCCACCAATAAAACTAACAATTCTTATTTTCGAAGACGATGGTCAATAAGTTCTCAACTTACACTTGATGTGTATATTACGTATTAAAAACCCCAACCTTGGATGATCAAGATTGGGGTTTCGTCTAACCCATTGCAATTGCGTACATAGCCAACCCCTATTAAGAGGCAGTAGCCTGTCTCTATTGGCTATCTAGTCTATTGGTTATCTAGCAACCGATGTCCATCAAGAATGCAAGATCGCTGTCCGCTGCGAACGTTTCAGCAAGTTGACCATGCTTAAAGAGCTTCATTGGCTTGCCTGTCGCGGTGTGGTACGTTAATTTTCCTTCACACACTTGCAGCATCGTCCCTTCAGGGATACCAACAACGACTTCACTTGGGTTCATGCACAAGAACTCTTCAATACGTTCATCACGTGTTTCGCCCATATGCCCAGAAATGGATGCTTCTATATAGTGAGGGTTAATCTGAAATGGCACAAAATTAAGCGCAGGCAAGATAGCAGCACTGACAATTGGCATATCATTAGTAGTACGGATCGTTGGGGTTGCGACATTTGTTCCCGCACTCCAACCAATAAACAGCTTACCTTTGTTGATCACAGCATCACGCATCGGTGTTACCAAGCCTAGGTCGTGAAGCATACGGTTAAGTACCCACGGATTACCGCCACTAATGATGATACCATCAACCTCTTTCAAGGCTTGCACTGGGTCTTCGGCTTCATGAATACTCACCACTTCGCAATCATATTCATCGAACACTTGCTGTAATTGCTGCGTGCGATCCGAGTATTGCCCTCGAATCATTGCGAATGGAATAAACAACATTTTTTTAGGCTGAGTCTTTTCCATCATTGGACGAATCCACTCTTTACCATACTCCAAAAGTGATGTGTCACCTGGTAACTTACCGTTACTAAATAGCATTACATTCATTACAACCTCACTACAATTTGCAAATTTACTATATATTATTTTGATATTCTCTTGAACTACAGCACTTGCCGCTTTCAAAGACTCTACGGGTAAGTATTCATAAATTGAGGGGAAGTAATGTGCGCCAGTAAACAAGTTCGGAAAAGGAATGACCTTTTGAGATAAAACAGTTCCGTCATAACCATAACGCGAAGGAAGTGTACGCATTTCTATTCCAGTATTATTGGAATAATCGAAATCATTAAACATCTTTTCAATTTGGGGAAAACTTTTCTAAAACAGCCATGAAGTAATCAAGGGAATCTCTTATCCCCACAACCAAAGGTGCGCAACCTATGATAGTCATGTTGAGATGATGGTCATACGTTATGGTGGCGTCAGTAGTCAATAGATTTATTCAACACTGTTGACATGTTTGTTTTGGTTTAAAACGAATAAAAATAACGCCCTCTTATTTGAGGGCGTTATTGATTGTTTAAACGTTCACTTTTACTTCAGTTCTTGGAGACTGACTCCAAGTCACGTGAAACTTTTCAGCTTCATCTCTATCGACTCGCGAATAAGTATGAGAACCAAAATAGTCACGTTGCGCTTGCAGCAGATTTGCAGGCAACACCTCACAACGTAATGAGTCGAAGTAACTCAGAGCAGAGCTGATTCCCGGCATCGGCACACCATACAGAGCTGAGTTCGCTACCGCGATGCGCCAAGCAAGCTCGCGCTCTTTCACTTGTTTGATGAAAGCCTCATCAAACAACAGGTTCGCTAGCTCACTATTTTGTTGGTAAGCCGATGTGATACTTTGCAAGAAAGCGGCACGAATAATACAACCAGCTCGCCAAATCTTAGCTATTTGAGTGAAATCGAGATTCCATCCCTCTTTGTCTGACGCTGTTTTCAGTAAATCAAAACCTTGCGCGTAAACAGACAACTTGGCGCAATATAGAGCATCGTGAAGCTCAGAAATAGCCTCTGTTTTATCCAGCTGACTGGCATCAGCAATACTGCCTTTTAGAAGCTGACTACCTTGAATACGTTGTGATTTTTGACCGCTCATCGCACGTGCATAAACCGCCTGTGCAATGGTTGGCGTTGGACAACCTTCTTGCAGGCTGTTAACTGCTGTCCACAAACCCGTGCCTTTCTGCCCTGCTTTATCAAGCACAACCTCAACGAACGGCTTACCCGTTACAACATCTTCTTGTTGAAGAATATCGGCACTGATTTCCATCAGGTAACTATTAAGTACACCGTTGTTCCATTGTTCAAAGACTTGTCCAATCTCTTGAGCTGGTATTTCAAGCACATCACGCATGAACTGGTACACTTCGCAAATAAGCTGCATGTCGGCATATTCAATACCATTATGTACCATTTTCACATAGTGCCCTGTACCAGAAGGACCAACATACGCCGCGCACGCTTCACCCGCTTCAAACTGAGCAACCGGTAGTCCATTCGCATCCACTTTAGCAGCAATCGCTTCCCACATCGGCTTTACATACTGCCAAGCTGATTGGTCGCCACTCGCCATCAGCGCAGGGCCAACACGAGCGCCTTCTTCACCACCAGAAACGGCGGTGCTAAAGAAGCGCAGTTTGCCTTTGTAGCTCACTTCACGCGCCTCGGTATCTGTCCAAAGGCTGTTGCCTGTATCGATAACAATGTCGTCATTTTCTAAGCCAGCATCAAGCAAGCTATTGACGACGATATCGACAGGTTTTCCAGCAGGAACCGACAAAGCGATTACACGCGGCTTCGCGAGCCCTTGCAGCACATGCTTAAGGCTAGTCCCTTTTGTGAACTGGCCTTTACCAGTAAACGATTCATTAAGCAGCTTTGCTTCTGAACTAGCGCGCTCAATGTTGTCTGTATTCAAATCAAAGCCAACAACGTTAAAACCGTTATCCAGTAGGTTGAGTGCGAGGCTTTTGCCCATCACTCCTAAACCAATCATCGCGATGTCGTTTTTTAACTGAGTCATGGTTTAGCCTATCTGCTTAATTTGTTTGAGTGCACTTTCTACTACCTGTTCGACATCTTGTGAGATATCAACAAACAACGCATCGGCTTCATTCGGTTCAACCAAGGTTGCGAATTGGCTTTTCAACATTTCTTGACCATTGAAGTAATGGTTCTCGCGCGCTTTATGGCGGTTCCAAATGGTGTCGAAGCTACCTTGTAGGTACACGATAACTAAGCCTTCATTGTTCTTTCGTAGAATGTCGCGATATTGAGGTTTCAATGCAGAGCATGCAATCACAGCACTTGGCTGCTCAATGTATTGCTTGTTGAGTGTTTCTAGCCATCCTTGACGATCTTCGTCAGTCAGCGGGATACCTTGACGCATTTTTTCTACATTGCTTTGCGGATGGAAGTCATCGCCATCAAAGAATTGAAGCTCTAAAGCCTGTGCGATACGGCTACCAATTAGGCTTTTTCCGCATCCAGATACGCCCATCACGAGTATTTTTTTGCTTTTCATAAGGCAAGCCTTCCCTAAGCCCCAACCAAAACAGGGGCTGACAATCAAATCTAATAGTTAAACTTGTGTTGCTATTGATAGGTTCCTGAACGTTAAACTCACTCAGGAACCTTCGCTGTTATTGCCACCAAAGCGCGAGCTGAGGGAAGATAATAACCAGTGCCAGAACCAATACTTGAAGTGCAATGAACGGCAGTAATGAAGAGAAAATCTCACCTAAGCTGATGTCTTTTGGTGCTACTGATTTCAAGTAGAATGCCGCAGGACCAAATGGTGGTGACAAGAACGACACCTGCATGTTTAGACAGAACACAACGCCGAACCATACTGGGTCAAAACCAAGGCCAGTGATGATTGGAACGAAGATTGGCATTGTTAGAAGTGCTACACCTACCCAGTCAAGGAACATGCCTAGTACCAACAAGATAGCCATCATGATTAATAGCGTTACTGTCGCGTTACCGCCACTGAGCGCAAGGATGGTTTCTTCAACAAAATCAATACCGCCCATCAGGTTGTAGATACCAACCAATGCGCTTGCACCGATACCAATCCACATGATCATGCCGCAATGGCACTCTCCTTCAACATGTTGAAGTTCAGTTCACCACGGATTAGCGCACTAATCATGATGCCAACTACACCCAAAGCAGACACTTCTGTTACTGATGCGATACCGGTGTAGATACTGCCCAAAACCGTTGCGACAGAAAGCAATGGGAAGAACAGAGCTTTGAAGTAGCTTGGCTGATTGGCAATGTCTTCTTCTGTCTCATCATCACTTGGAATTGGCGCAAGAGAAGGGTTTAGCTTACAACGAATCAGCACGTAGCCGATGTAACAGCCAGCAAGAATAAACGCTGGTAAGAATGACGCTTTAAACAGGTCGCCAATCGATACGCTGGCGGTCATACCGTAGATGATCAGTACGATACTTGGTGGAAGCATGGTACCAAGTGCGCCACCCGCACAGGTTGTACCGATAGCAAGCTTACGGTCATAACCCAAGCGAAGCATTTGTGGCAGAGCAAGAATACCCAGTAGTACCGTTTCACCACCGATAACACCTGACATCGAAGCCAATAGAACCGCTACTAATAGCGTTTGAACTGCAACACCACCACGAACCTTACGGCCGACAGATTTCATTGCATCAAACAGATCACGCGCGATACCCGAACGGTCTAATAAAGCCGCCATCAATACGAACATCGGAACAGCAAGGAAAACATAACCAGAAGCAAAGCTGTAGGTACGGCTTGCGATCAAAGGCAGGGCATCAGGACCAAACCAACACAGAGTGAAGAAAATCGCGACAAAGCCTGTTACGAACGCTAGCTGCATACCGGTCAGTAGCAAGCCAATCATCATAACCAGCATGAGCAAACTGCCCCATGCGATACCAATAGAAGATAAATCAAACATCGTCATTCTTCCTTAGACCCATCAACTCTTGGATTAGGTGCAATACAAACTGGACAACAAGAACACACAAAACGACAAAGATCAGGCCTTTCAGCAACGCTGGATAAGGCGCGTTTAACACTGAGCCTGATGTTTCAAGGCGGAATTCACCCCAAGGTGCAAACCACGCTTCTTCCGCAGTGAAATAAGCCGCGTAAGCGAGCATGCCAGCAAAGGCCAAACCAACAATGTGGTGAACAAGATTAAGATATTTGCGTGCTTGATTAGACACTGAATCGTAGATAAGAACCACACGCACATGCTTATTCGCAGCAAACGCGTAGATACCACCAATAATAAATAAAGAACCACCGATGAAAGAAGCTGTTTCATGTACCCATGTGGTCGGGGCATCGAATGCGTAACGCATCACAACTTCATAAAATGAAATCAATACAGTAAAAATAAACAACCAGCTAACGAGATTACTGAACTTTATAACAAAACGATCAAGCGCATTTCTTGGTTGCTCGTCGTTTTCAGCTGGGGCGTGGGGGATTTTATCGGTCATGAGCCAAATTTCCTGGGAGAATACGGGAGAGCAATGCCCTCCCCCGTCAGTTGCCTAAGTTTAAATTACAGTAAGCCGTTTTCTTCTAGGAACACTGTTACTGAAGTGTAAACTTTTCCTGCGTTATCAGAACGCTCGGCAAATACTTTCCATTGGCCTTTCGCGATTTCACGGAACTTCTTACGTTCTTCTTGTGACCAGTCGTGGATAGTAATTTCAGGATTCGCTTGAGCTTCTTTAAGCGCAGCTTGGTCAGCCATTTTCAGCTGAGTTGTCATGTCGTAAGAGAAGTCACGCACTGATGTTTGCAGCATTGTTTGTAGATCAGCTGGCATCTTGTCCCACTTCTTCTGAGATACAGAGATATCGATAAGCGGCAATGAGTGGAAGCCAGGTTGAACTGGATGTGTTGCAATATCGTTCATGCCCGCTTTTTGGTTGGTAGAAAATACCGTGTAGTCCGCAGCATCAATTACGCCTTTGCTTAGGCCAGTAAATACTTCAGAACCCGGCAGGTTTACTGGAGTCGCACCCGCCGCTGCAAATACTTGTTGAACTAGGCCCTCAGGCGCACGTAATTTCAGGCCTTTAAGATCCGCAACACCATCGATTGGCTTTTTAGAAATGAAAGATTCAACACCCGTCGTAGAAGCACCAACAAACTGAACGCCGTAAGGCTTGTACAGTTCGGTCATTAGCTCATTACCACCACCGTAGTTCATGTACTGAAGCAGTTGTGTTGTGTCTGACCATGCACCAACCATGTTACCGATAAGACCAAATGCTGGATCTTTACCAGAGAAGTAACCTGTTGCTGTGATGTGACCATCTAGGATGCCCATTTTGATCGCGCCTAGCGTTTCTGTGTGCTTAACCACAGCGCCTACAGGCAGAAGATCGATATCAATACGTCCGTTAGACATCGTCTCTACGCGCTCAGCCCACTTCTGCTGAACTTTGAAGTTCAAATCACCAGATGGATCTGAAGATTGGATTTTAAGTTTAAAGTCTGCAGCCATTGCTGAAGTAGCAAATAGACCAGTAAGGGAGGCAGCAATCAGCGTTTTAGTCAGAGCTTTCATTTGGGTATCCTTATGAGTTTCACAGAGTCCGGTTTGTAATTATATGTTACCGGTAACGTTGAGGTGGATGTTACCGGTAACTTTACAGCCTTGTCTATGAGAAGGGTCACATCTTTAACATTAGTAAAACGTTTGCTATCAATAAGAAAAATGCGACTGAAAAGTCACATTATAGGTTGGAGGTAGGATTTAATTTCTTTTTAAATCAGTGAGATAACTAAGCCAGTAATGATAAAAACGACGCCTACACCACGTGTAACGTGCCACTTTTCCTTTAAAAAGTAGATCCCCATCACTACGCCGAAGATGATACTTACTTGCCTAAGTGCAACAACCAAGCTGACGTTCTCTGTCATAGTCATCGCAAATAACACCAAACCATAAGTCGAAGCCATCATGATGCCAGCAAGTGTTGCTCTTTTACGCAATAACCAAGCATTATGAAATTCGATTCTTTGGTTGGTTACGAATAACCAAACACTCAGCGGAATCACAATCGCCCAAAACTGAATGCCTAGGTAGAAAATCGCGGTGTGCTTGTTTGTGATAATAGATGTGCTTAACGGTTCTAATAGTAGTAACGCTTCTTTATCAATGATGGAATAGCCTGTGGTACCAATAGCGGCGATCAACGCCCACAGCACGCCAAGGTTCAGATACGCTTTTAACCTAAGATCTGAAAACTGCTTAAGTGGTACAAACAAGCAGCCTAAGGTTATTAAAGTGAACCCAATCCATTGATTCGCTGACAATTCATAGCCGATCAACACCGTGCCTAAACCCACCATCAACACAGGCAGTGCTCGTGCCATTGGGTAAATCACACCAATATCAGCTTGTTTATAGGCCGCGCCTAACCCAATCAAATAGACGATTTGACAGATCCCACTCAAGAAAACCAGTTGCCAGAATGGAAGTGAGATATTTGATAGCCCTACACTGTGAACATACCAGAGCAAGTAAGGTGTCAATATCGCTGCGGCGGCAAAGCCAGAGGCTAGGAAGAAAGACGAACCCGATCCTTGATTAGATTTACCTAGAACGTTCCAACCCGCATGAAGCAAAGCCGAAATAATCACGATTACAATGGCAGAGAATTCCATTTCAATCCTAAATTATTGATCAATTAGCACAACGGCTGACAACAGGTGATAAAAAAGGCCTCCGAATAAGAGACCTTTGGTCGTTTCAATTGGGCGAACCTGCATAATTGCAGATATGCCAGCATTCTAAATGTATGACTAGCGCTCGAGCTGTGCTATCGACTCAATACTGATCGCATCATGACGCCAATACTCAATATCGCAGTCAATCAAATCGCCGTTCTGATTGTAGTTAACACGCTCAACCACCATAGCCGGAGAACCAGAAGTCGCGCGCAGGGCTTGCGCGGTTTCGCCAAGCAAAGACGTTGTGCTCACTCGGTAACGGATCTTCTGATACACCACACCAAAGTGCTCGCGGTAGATGTCCGTCAACGATTTCGACAAGTCATAATCAAGCAAATTAGGGAACAGCTCAGGTCGAATGTAGTTGGTCACATACACAACGGGCCTGTCTTCAAGATAACGAACTCTGTCTACTCGATAAACATCTGAGAACGGTTGTAGCTCAAGAAGCCTAGTCGCCTCCTTGGTTGCTAACATGCCTTTCGCTGCCACTAATTCTGTTTTCGGCTTACGATTCTGCGACAGAGCCATATTAGTGAAGTTCAGCGTTTGTGTTGGATCGTAGCGCAGCGGCGCTGGAGAGATAAACCAACCACGGCGGTCTTCTCGATAAATACGCCCTTCAGCTTCAAGTGAAGACAGCGCTTCACGCAACGTTACTCGTGTTGTATCAAACGATTCAGCCAGTTTGCGCTCCGCAGGCAGCTTCTGTCGTGGTGTTAACATGCCCGACTCTATCTGCTCTACGATGACATCTTTGATTTTTACGTACTGCACTTCATTTCCTTCTATTCTTGTTCTTGTCGTCAGCCACTCCTTGGCCAACTGCAATATAAAATGGTTCGCTAGCGTTTACGCCAAGCTTGGGTGCGCTTCTCGAATAACTTGTTGATTAACATATGAATCAACTTCGCGCTCGCTGCCGATATCATGATCATCACCGCCATGGCGGCGGCTGCACCGGTTTGCCCCGCATCGTCCATATTCAGTACTGAAACTGACGCAGGTATCGTATCGGTAGAATACAAGAATACTACCGCAGATGTCGTGGTAAGTGCATTAATAAACAGGTATGTCGCAATATCTAAAATCGCAGGCAAACAAACCGGAACCGTCACTTTAAAGAACAGCTTGTATTGCGGTAGGTTAACCGACGCCGCCGTCGCTTCTATTTCCTCAGGCAGCTGTTTTAATGCGGTTAACGCTGTCATGTGGCCGACTGTGTAGTAGTGAACCACGGTGTTAATCACCAAGAACGCCATCGTGCCATACAAGAAGTTGAGTGGGTTACTCAAATCATTGAAGTAAAAGATATACCCCAAGCCCAACACCATACCCGGAACAGCCATCGGTACCACACTGAGCATCTGCATTGCTTGACGAACAGGACCAAATGCTCTGCCTTTCTCAATGCAATATGCACCAAGGAAAATCAACACTGTACCGATAATAGCAGTCCATGCACCCAGCGTTAGAGAGTTGAAAAACGGCGTCCAACCATAAGTACTCATTTCTGCGAAGTTGTAGTTATTCAAGGTGAGTGCTTTGTTCCAAGGCCAGAACGTGACCATAGAACCGTATATCGCCATGCCTAGCACGATAACCACAGCAGCAGAGATGATGGTGCAATAGAGCAAACACACGCCATCACGTAGAGTGTTTGGTTCAGGTTGGTACGCGACGGATCGAGTATCAAACAAGCTCTTCTGTTTCTTTTGAACCCAGCGATCCACAGTAAACGCAAGCAACGCAGGCAATAGCAATAAAATACTGGTCACTGCACCCATAGAGAAATTCTGTTGCCCTACCACTTGTTTAAAGATGTCAGTCGATAGAACGTTATAACTGCCACCAATCACCTTTGGCACACCAAAGTCACAAACCACCAGCGTAAACACCACGATCAGAGTGCTGATCAAACCGTATTTTGCCGCAGGTAACGTCACCATGAAGAAGGTTTTTAGCGATGAGGTATTGAGTGCACGTGCCGCCTCATAAAGACGAGCGTCAGAGGTTCTCAATGAAGTAGTTAAAATCATTAAGGCATGTGGAAACGTCCAGAATATCAGGCCCAGTGAGATACCAATCAAGCCGTACACCGAATTGCCACCCAAGACTTCCTTTGCGATACCTTGGTTACCAAATAAGAAGATCAAACTGATGGCAGGAAGCAACGACGGAGCTAGAATCGGCGCTGAACCCAACACCTGAAAAAGCCCCTTAAAAGGCATGCATGAACGAGTCAAAGCATAGGCATAGCCAAACGCTAATACTCCCACGACAACCGTCACTAACAACCCAAGCGTGAACGTATTGCCTACCGACTGCCACAGGCTCTGCGAAGCAAAATACGTTGCGAAATTCTGTAATCCTACAAATTCTCCGTCTGCATTCTGAACGCTTTTTTTCAACATTGCCCACAGTGGCATCAGGATAAACAGCGTCATGACAACAGACAAAAAGGCCAACAGCCCAAATAGGATTACGTTGTCTTTACTTAATCGAGCAAGAAAAGGCTGTACTCGTCGTTGAATTAGCAGCTTAGATTGCATCATTTGAGTCGATTCCATGATTATTTACGCCGCCTCGTCTTTCATCACTTGCAGGCTTTCCGATGGGTAAGCTCTCAGGCCTTCTTGGTCAAACGCCACATAACGAATATCACTGCGACGCAGCTTCAATCGGTTGAACTCTTTGACTGATACATCAACGATGATCTCTTTCGCCGTTGAGTCATGTTGCAATTGACACTCAACACGATAAAACGCCCCTAAGAATTCGCTTGATACGATTCTCACTGGCAAGGATTCACTAAAACGATCAACAAACTGGATTTGCTCTGGACGAACGGCAATATCGAAAACATCACCCAGATTTGGCGTGAGGTTATCCAAACCCGGCAACGGTAGCATCGACTCAGCAATACGTATCTTGCCTTGCGCTGCGACAGAAGCTTGAATGAAGTTCATGCTGCCAACAAACTCAGCTACAAAACGACTGACGGGTTTTTGGTAGATCTCTTGTGGAGCACCGACCTGCTCGATAACACCATGATTCATCACGACAATACGGTCGGCCATCGTTAGGGCTTCATCTTGGTCGTGCGTCACCATAATAGTGGTGATACCCAGCTTACGTTGCAGTTGGCAGATCTCATCACGCAGGTGTGTTCTTACCTTCGCATCCAACGCAGAAAGCGGTTCATCGAGTAACAACAAGCCTGGAGACAACGCTAATGCGCGAGCCAGAGCAACACGCTGCTGTTGTCCACCAGATAGCTGATTGGGGAATTTCTGACCAGACGTTGGTAAGCCGATAGTCTCTAACCAAGACTCAACCGTCTCAAGGGCTTCTTTGGTCGACATCCCTTGATTCTTCAAACCAATTGCGATGTTTTCTTCCACAGTGAGATTTGGAAACAAAGCGTAAGATTGGAACACGATGCCAAAGTCGCGCTTTTCTGGTGGCAAGAAGGTCGTATCATTACCGTTCTGCTCAATAGAACCTGAAGTTGGCAAGTCTAGACCTGCAATCGCACGTAATAAGGTGGTTTTTCCACAGCCGGACGGGCCAAGAAAACAGACGAACTCGCCTTTATCTATCGATAGGGAGATGTCTTTTAACGCTGTAAATTGGCCAAATTGCTTTACAACGTTTTCAATATTCAAATAAGTTTGGTTGCTCATACTACAGCACTCTCTATGTGGTATATACCAAATTTAAACTGAGAATGTTGCAGTTGAGTGACAAATTTATAGTAGCTAAATGACAGTTATATTGCAGATATAATAAGCATTAAAGATTGCTATTTGTTCAGCATTAACAGTTCGTTCAACGTTGAAAGCCCTCAGTGACTTGCCCATAAATCACTGAGAGCCTAAATGTAAACTTCTAATTTAAACGCTAGATTAATCTATGATTCAACCTTGTCGGCTTTGCCCGCCGCACCTGCGAGTTTGGATAACTGTTTATCTAGCCACAATGGCGTGCTACCCGAATCTTCCGCGTTCTCTTTTCTTCGTACCGCATCACGCACTATCATCGCACCTACCCAGCGGAATGGCTCTGGCGGGAAGTGTCCTAGCGGGCCTTTGGTTAAACCGCTTCGTGTCCAAGCATTGTCGATATCGAGTACCATGGCTGACAAAATCTTCCCGCCCATACGGGTTTGAGCCACACCATTACCTGAGTAACCGAGCCCATAATAGATATTGCTTTGGCCTTTTAGATTACCGAAAAATGGCAGACCGGTGACCGAACGATCTGAGCCTCCTGACCAGTTGTAATCGAATTCACTTTGTTCCAATTTAGGGAACAATTTTTGGAACGATTGATTGAGAATCGGCAGGTAGTTGGTCGTTTGGTTAAACATGCTTTCAACTTGATTGGCAAACGAGAACTTATTACCGCCTTTACCCAACATGAGTCGTCCGTCCTGGGTATCTCGGTAGTAGTGGACAAAGATACGCGAATCCACCACCGCCGCCCCTTTCTCTGGGCCAAATTGCTTGAGCTTTTCAGGAATAGGCTTGGTCACTACCATATCTGAAGAGACAACCACAATGCTGCGTTTGAACTCTTTAAAGTGATCGAGCATCCACGCATTGAGTGCCAAGATCACTTTATCCGCAAATACTGACCCGCCTTGGGTTTGAATTCGAGCGGGAGAGCCATAGTCGAGTGATGTCATCTCTGTATTTTCGTAAATTTCGACACCCAATTCGATCGCAACGCGGCGTAAGCCTCTCGTCAATAACGCTGGCTGCACACTACCCGCAGCTTCTGAGTAGTAACCCTCTATGTGGCGATCAGATCCCGCTTTATCAGCCAAAGAATTGTCGCACTTCTTCCAGCTATTGATACCCTGCTTAACCAGCTCATTAACAACAGGCTCCATTCCACCCTTTTGAGCTTCATTAGTCGCCGTGTAGTAAGTACCGCTTCGATATAGATGCGCGTCAATCTTGTGTTCGTTACAGAAAGCTTCGATCTCGTAAATGACCTTTTCAGATTCCTTAACCAACCATTTGGCTTGCTCTCTTCCGTAGAGCTTTTTCAGCGTTGGATACTTTGTCGACCACGTCAGCATACACCCTCCGTTCGCGCCAGAAGCACCGCTGCCACACAAACCTTTTTCAATCACCACAACGTGCTTTTGAGGCTGTTGTTGTTTGATTAAAATCGCCGTCCATAAACCAGTGTAACCACCGCCGACAATGGCGATATCACAGTTAACGTCTTTTTGAAGCGGCTTAGCCGAATCTAGCCCCGCATTGATGTTGCCAAATTCTTGTTCTAACGCTTGCTTGAACCAATATGAGTAGTGCTTTTTCATTTGTTGTACCTTACTTAAAACCTAAAGGCGTAAAACTAAAAAAGGAAGACCGAAGCCTTCCTTTACTGATTTCTAACTTCTAATGAACTCAATAATTAATTAACTGAATAGCTCGTCAGATTAAGATTTTGGCTCTGATTTAGCGTCAAACTTCTCAGACCATGTTTTCAGAACATCTGCACGTTCACTGCCCATACGAGCGAAGTCCATTTTTGCCATGTTCTTCTCTACGTTCGGGAAGTTTTCTGCTTTACCTGTAACATCTTGGTGTCCAACAACTGGGTACATTTCGATGTAAAGTTCATTCGCTGCTTTAGAGATAGACCAATCGATAACACGTTGTGCTGCATCTGAAGGCTTAACAAGACCTACCGCTTCAGATTCCCAACCGATACCTTCAGGCGTAATCACAGAAAGTGGCGCGCCCTGAGTCTTCAGCTTCGCGCCGCGGCTCGCCATAGAAATACCGATAGCCACTTCACCCATACCCGCTTGAACACATGGCTTCGAACCGGAGTGCGTGTAATGAGCAATGTTTTGATCTAGCTTCTGCATGTAGTTCCAACCTTGGTCTTCACCCATGTTTTGTAACCAAGCCGAAACCTGCATGTAGCCCGTACCAGAAGACGCTGGGTTTGGCATTGCAATGTGGCCTTTGTAGATAGGCTTCGTTAGGTCATCCCAAGATTTAGGTGCAGGTAGGTTCAATTGCTTAGCAACTACTTCGTTGAAACAAACCGCATTGAAGAATGCGTCATTGCCATACCAAGCTTGAGTAGATTGCGGATCGTTGAGGTTTGAACGCAGTGCTTCTACACCTTGAGGTGTATAAGGCTTGAGAATGCCCTCTTCTTTAAGCAAAGCCATAGAAGAGCCCGCAAGACCCCATACTACTTCAGCACGAGGGTTGTTTTTCTCGGCCAATAATTTTGCCGTCATGATCCCAGTTGAATCACGAACCCATTTGATGTTGATGTCTGGGTTTTCACTTTCAAATGCGTTTTTGTATTTCGCTAAAATGTCAGTTTCAAAAGCGGTGTAAACCGTCACTTCCTGTGCTGCATAAGCATTACCAGCTAATAGAGTAATTAATGCTGCAAGTGATCCTTTCATAAAACGGTTTTTCATCATTTTCTCCAGTCAGGCCCGATGCCAAGGTTAGGAATTGCCAAGGTTAAAGTTGTTAAGGCTAGAAGCTCCATCTAGAGGCTTCTATATCCATAAATTCATTTAGGTTGTTAGCACACACCTTTAAATTGGTATGCACCAGATTTCGAGTATTAAGCTAACTGGCTTTTATGACGATTAAATGAACAAAAAATGGCAATTTCAAGATCGGAAAATTTCTCAACACAAGTGACAAATTTGAATATGAAGCTTTTGTGAAAATAACGTTTGGGCTATTTACGACCGTTTAAATTGGTTGTTAAAGTAACTGCAAATATTGGTATAGTCCAAAATACAAATCACGAGAATTAAACATGAGAAACGAATACTTACTGCTGACACCGGGTCCTCTATCTACTTCTGAAACCGTTCGCCAAGCGATGCTAAAAGATTGGTGTACTTGGGATGATGAATACAACAAAGACGTTGTTGAAGTGATTCGTAGCAAGCTTGTGACTTTGGCGACTAAGCAAACGGGTTACACGAGCGTACTAATGCAAGGTAGCGGCACCGCTTCAGTTGAAGCAACAATCGGTAGCGTTATTTCTAAAAGCGGTAAGCTTCTTGTTGTTGACAACGGTGCGTATGGGGCTCGGATTGCTCAAATCGCAGAATACTTAAACATTCCATGCCATGTCGTTTCCCCAGGTGAAACATCACAACCTGACTTGAACGAAATGGAAACGGCATTGGCCATGGATTCAGACATTACTCACGTGGCGATTGTCCACTGTGAAACCACCACTGGCATGCTGAATCCAATTGAAGAGATTGCCAAATTGGCAAAACAGCACAACAAAACCGTCATTCTTGATGCTATGTCGAGCTTTGGTGGCATCCCTATGGATATTGCTGACTTAGGCATCGACTACATGATCAGCTCTGCAAACAAGTGCATTCAAGGGGTACCGGGGTTCGGCTTTGTTATTGCTAAGCAATCAGATCTCGAGAAGTGTAAAGGCCAAGCTCGCTCATTAAGCCTTGATTTGTTTGACCAATGGCACTGTATGGAAAGCAACCATGGTAAATGGCGCTTCACCTCTCCGACTCATACAGTGCGCGCTTTCTACCAAGCTCTACTTGAATTGGAACAAGAAGGCGGCATTGAAGCTCGTTATAACCGCTACCAAACCAACCAAACCACATTGGTTGCAGGTATGCGCTCTCTTGGCTTTGAACCGCTGCTTAATGATGACGTTCATTCACCTATCATCACCTCTTTCTATTCTCCAACTCATAGTGATTACCAATTCAAGGAGTTCTATGACCGTTTGAAAGAACAAGGGTTTGTGATTTACCCGGGCAAGGTTTCAAACGCAGACTGCTTTCGAATCGGTAACATCGGTGAAGTTTACCCGTCAGACATTGAAGCTCTCATTGGCGCTGTAGAAAACGCTATGTACTGGGACATCAAATAATGACGACGACCAATCAAGATCCGATTCTAAAGGCGACACACTTTCGAAGCGAAGGCGATGTGAACACCACGCCAGCGCGTGAGAAATGGAACGAGTCGCTAAACGATGACGCAACTCAAGCTATGTTAAAACGTGACTCTGACGTATTTCTTCATCAAGCGATGTCAACACCTTGCCTAGACACACTTGAAGCGGCAGAAGGCATCTACATTCAAGATACGACTGGCAAAAAGTACATGGACTTTCACGGCAATAATGTTCATCAGCTAGGTTATGGCCACCCACACATCATCAATAAGGTGACTCAACAAATGGCGTCATTGCCGTTTTCACCGCGTCGCTTTACCAATCAAACTGCAGTTCAATGTGCTGAGAAGCTGACACAGATCTGTGGTGGTGACTTGAATCGTGTGTTGTTTGCTCCAGGTGGCACATCGGTGATTGGTATGGCACTCAAACTGGCTCGACATGTCACCAACAACTTCAAAGTCGTTTCATTGTGGGATTCCTTCCATGGCGCGTCACTCGATGCAATTTCAGTAGGTGGCGAAGCGTGTTTCCGCGAAGGCATGGGGCCATTAATGGCTGGCGTAGAACGCATTCCACCAGCGGTCTCTTATCGTGGTGCTTTCCCGCTTAATGACTCTTTATCGCTTCGCGGGCAAAACTCCGGCGATGCGAACGAGACCACATGTGATGTGCATTATGCGGATTACCTAGAGTACGTGATTGAAAAAGAAGGCGGTATTGGAGCCTTCATTGCAGAAGCGGTTCGTAACACAGACGTTCAAGTGCCAAGTAAGGCTTATTGGAAGCGCATTCGTGAGATCTGTGACAAACACAACGTCATATTGATCATTGACGACATCCCAAATGGCATGGGTCGTAGCGGCGAATGGTTTACTCACCAAGCGTTTGATATCGAACCTGACATCCTATGTATCGGTAAAGGCTTTGGCGGCGGCTTAGTACCAATCGCAGCCATAATCACAAAAGACAAATACAACACGGCAGCGCAAGTATCTCTTGGTCACTACACCCACGAAAAAAGCCCAATTTGTTGCGCGGCAGCACTCGCCACCATGGAAGTGATTGAGCAAGAAAACCTACTTGAAAAAGTACAAGCGGACAGCGCATTCGTGCGTGAACAGCTGCTTCAAATGAAAGAGAAGTACCCAGTCATTGGTGACGTTCGCGGCATCGGCCTGCTCTGGGGGGTGGAATTGGTCACAGATCATATCACCAAAACCCGAGCTTTTGATGAAGCAGAAGCAGTACTTTACCAGTGTCTAAACGATGGCCTGAGCTTTAAGGTGTCACAAGGTAACGTGATTCAGTTGAGCCCGCCATTAATCATCAGCCGAAGCGAACTAGAAGTCGCTCTGTCTGTATTCGAAAAAGCGATAGCAAAAGTCTGTAAAGGCTTTGAGTACCTTTAAACCACCTTTTAAAGCATGTCTTGAAGCAATAATTTCAAGCAACCAATAACCTAAGACAATCATTCATCCCCCAGTACTCTTGAACTGGCAATGACACAAAAATAGGACACTATTATGAACACAACATCACCTATCCAAGCGGTTATCTTTGACTGGGCTGGCACTATCGTTGATTTTGGATCATTTGCTCCAACCAGTATTTTCGTGGAAGCATTCAGACAAGGTTTCGACTTTGATATCGACTTAGCAGAAGCGCGTGAACCTATGGGGATCGGCAAATGGGACCACATCCAAGCAGTTGGTCGAATCCCAGCTGTTAACGCTCGTTGGAATGCTCAATTCGGACGCTCGATGACCAGTGAAGACGTTGATGCGATCTACGCGGCATTCATGCCTCTTCAGAAAGCAAAAGTAGCAGACCACGCAGCACCAATTTTAAACGCGATTGAAGTCGTGAATAACTTAAAAGAAAAGAACGTAAAAATCGGCTCTTGTTCTGGTTACCCACGAGAGGTGATGGACGTACTAATTCCAGCTGCAGCAGATTACGGTTATCTTCCTGACAACGTAGTTGCAACTGACGACTTACCGCAAGGCGGTCGCCCTGCTCCATTCATGGCACTTAAAAACGTCATTGACCTAGGTGTGACGAACGTCGCTGCGTGTGTGAAAGTGGATGACGCTGCACCGGGTATCGATGAAGGTCACAACGCAGGCATGTGGACAGTAGGCCTTGTACTATCAGGCAACGAAGCAGGCTTAACCTACCAAGAATATGTGGATGCCGACGAAGCGACACTTGCAGCTGCGCGAGAAAAAGCAAGCATTAAGCTAAACAAATCAAACCCGCACTACCTGATCGATACCATCGCCGACTTACCTAGAGTGATTGCAGATATCGAAAAGCGTTTGTTAGCCGGTGAGCGTCCGTAACAGCTAAGCCTCCGCTCCACCTTACAACTCAGGCTATGTAGCCAAATAATCCGTTCACACAAAAAGATGAAACCTCATATCGCCTTAAAATGATACGAGGTTTCATCGTTTCCAACATTTAAGACAACAATTGATCAACAAAAAAGCTATAAATAGCGCCTTGAAAACTATGAATACCAACAATCCGATTGACTATCATACGCAATCAGACTAACAATACATTAGTAGTTCCTTAAAAGTTCTACCTGAATCAACGCCTTGATTTATTTACGGTCGCAGTGTCTTAGCCAGTAAGTTATCGCTTTACAGGTCAGTTCAGATAACAATAAAAATTAATCCAAGGATAAGATTATGAAAAAACTTTCTAAAATCATGTGTGCTGTCGTCGCAGCTTCCGGCTTAGCGGCAGCTCCTTCTATTGCTGCAACCACTTATGTTGGTGCAAAAGTAGGCATGGGTTGGCTAGATAGCGCATGCGTAAGCGGTGAAAAGTGTGATGATGATGCAATTGGTGCAGGGATATACTCTGGCTATAACTTCACTGACAGACTAGGTATCGAGTTAAGTTCTGATTTCTTAGGTGACTACAATACAAGCTTTTCCAAAAATGGGGTTACAAGTAACTTTAGCGACCCTCTAATCGCTATCTCACTAACGCCAATGTACCGCCTACCAGTACAACAAGAATTCGATGTATTCTTCAAAGCTGGTCCTGCTTACATCTCGCACGGCGGTGAAACAGACGTTGTTCTTTCAGCCGGTATCGGTCTAGAGAAGCAACTTTCCTCAGATTGGGCTGTTCGTGTTGAGTACCAATACTTCGATGATTTCGATGACAACTATGTTCAAGACTTAAACTCTAACTTTGTTACCGTTGGCCTTAGCTACAACTTTGGTACAGGTAACACAACGGCTTCAGCAGCAGCCGCTTCTGCAGCCGTTGTAACACAGGCTCCTGCAGAGCCAATTGCCGAACCAGAAGTCGTTGTTGTTGAAGAAGAAGTTGTGGTTACTAAAGCTAAAACTGAAAGCTTCTCTCAAGGTATGTTTGAGACAAACAGCACTGAATTATCTTCAGAAGGCAAAACTGCATTAATGCCATTAGTTGAAGTACTGCAAGCTCACCCTCAATCATCAGTTAATGTTGTTGGTCACACTGATTCAACAGGTGCAGCAGAGTACAACATGATGATCTCTAAGAAGCGTGCTGCTGCTGTAGCCGCATACATTGAAGAGCAAGGCATTGCAGCTGACCGCATTGCAGCTTCAGGTGAAGGGGAAGAAAACCCTGTAGCATCAAACGCTACAGCTGAAGGTCGTGCGCAAAACCGTCGTGTTGACGCAACGATCCCAAGCTTCGAATACCAAGAAAAAGCGCAAATGGAAGAAGTTATCGTAGAAACTGCTGAATAATAGCACTCTACCTTAATTAAAATAATAAGGGCGGAGCACTTTCAAGTGCTCCGCCCTTTCCTTTATCAGGCTCTCCCCATATGCCGTCAGCTATAAGTAGAAGCCGTAAAAATCAGTCTACCGCCAAGCTGTACAATCAGAGACTAGACTATTTCCCAGCTGTGGGTCATCTCTACACCAGCACCCAGCATTAAGCATACTGAACAGTACTTTTCTAATGAATCCGCACAGACCTTAGCGACAAGCTCGGGATCAAGATCATCACCCGACACTTCAAAATGAATGTTAATCACAGTAAAGATTTTTGGTGCCGTTTCACGACGTGTCGTTTCAAGTTTTGCATTACAGCCTGTGATGCTTTGGCCTGCAGATTTCAAGCCATCAACCACATCAACAGAGCTACAACCGCCAGCAGCCATTAGCACCATTTCCATAGGGCTTGGCGCGGTAGCACCGCCACTGCCATCCAGAACGACAGAGTGACCTGATTGAGATTGACCTAGGAATTTAAAGCCTTCGACCCATTTAACTTCTGCTTGCATGTTGTTCCTTAGATGTACGGAAACCGCCATCATTATCTATTATATCAATAATGGACACCCTACTACTGGCAGCATTTATGAGCAAGATTTTCTGTTTGAGATATTTTTTTTATGAATAGTGTAATTTTTTCCATCTAAACCCTGTCTCTATTCGTACATTCAAAATCGAATGAGAAAAACGTCAAGATGAGGTATCTATGAATAAATTATCTAAAATATTGGTATCACTCGTGGTTGCACTACCACTGACTTCGCTATTTGTAAGCCAGACTGGCACTGCCAATACAATGGATAAAGCGATGGATTCAGGTAAAAGTGAAATCGCGACACTGGCTGGTGGTTGTTTTTGGTGTACAGAATCCGACCTAGAAAAACTGACCGGCGTCACCGACGTTATCTCTGGTTATTCCGGTGGGGAATTAGAAAATCCAACCTACAAACAAGTTTCCTCAGGTAAGTCTGGACACATCGAAGTGATCAACGTGACTTACAATCCAGATGTAGTTAGCTATGAGCAGGTACTTGACCAATTCTTCAGACACATCGATCCTACCGATGATAAAGGCTCATTCGTAGATAGAGGTCCTCAATATCGACCTGCTATTTTCTATCATAACCAAGAGCAAAAAGACGTTGCTCAGAATTTCATGATGGAAATAGACAAAGCTCAGATCTTTGGTGAGCCACTAAAAACAGAGCTGATCAAGTTTGAAAAATTCTGGCCAGCAGAAGAATACCATCAAGATTATTACAAGAAGAGTAAGGTTCGTTATAACTACTACCGCTACGCTTCTGGTCGTGATCAGTACCTAGATAAAATCTTCGGTGATGATAGAAAAGAAAATCCGAAAACGATCCGCCAAATCATCGATGGCAAAAATGCGACAGCTAATGCTAAAACATACACCAAGCCGTCTGATGCAGAGATCAAAGCATCTCTAACTTCACTGCAATACGATGTCACACAAGACGACGCAACAGAGCGCCCATTTGACAACAAATACTGGGATAACAAGCAAGAAGGTATTTACGTTGATATCGTAACGGGTGAGCCTTTGTTCTCTTCAAAAGACAAATACAAGTCAGGTACAGGTTGGCCGAGCTTTACACAACCAATCAGCGAAGCTTATGTGGTAACAACTACTGACTACAAGCTACTTTACCCAAGAACAGAGGTTCGCAGTAAATTTGGTGACTCTCACCTAGGGCATGTATTTAAAGATGGTCCAAAGCCAACAGGTTTACGCTACTGCATGAATTCAGCCGCTATGCGCTTTATCCCAGCAGATAAATTGGCTGAGGAAGGCTACGAAGAATATGTAGAAATGTTCGAAGGCTAAGAACTCAGAAACTGACTATAAACCTCTGAACCTCTAAAAAACAAAGCCAGCATATTCGCTGGCTTTGTTTTTCTAACGCACTAACAAGAAGGGTTAACTTAACCCGTTAACATTATTAGCCCGTCAACACCGTATCTTCTGGGTACTTCAACAAAGAAGTTTCTGGACGAGCTAACATGTACGCCAAAGTCAAAGGACCAATACGTCCGATTACCATCACCACAATCATAATGTATTTGCCCGGCTCAGTGAGATTTGCAGTGAGTCCAGCTGTTAGACCGACGGTTGCAAAAGCAGAAATCACCTCAAACATAACTCGATCAAACGCAGCCTTTTCAGTCAGCATTAACAAAAACATCGCGGTGGTTAATAGCGCTCCACTGACCACAATAATGGCCAATGACTTTGTTACCGCTTGCCAAGTCACGGTGCGCTTAAACATCACGACATGCTTTTTCTGACGCAAGAATGTCCAAGTTGCAACAAACGCAACCGCGAAAGTCGAGACCTTAATACCACCACCAGTGGAAGTCGAACCAGCACCAATCAACATCAGTACTATCATCACCAATAATGCCGGTTGCGTATATTGAGACAAATCGACACTATTGAAACCAGCGGTACGAGCACTCGCAGACTGGAAAAATGCCGCTAGCCATTGCCCTTGTGTCGACAAGCCCTCCATCGTCGCTGAGTTATTTCTCTCCAACAACCAAAACATCACCGTGCCCACCAACAATAACGTCGGTGTCGCAGTTAGCATAATCTTGCTATGTAAGTGCAGATGTTGGAAACCTTTACGCCAGTTACTCGATAAGTCGCCGACGACTGTAAAACCAAGTCCACCAAAGATGAACAAGCCCGCTAAGGTAAAGATCACCAAAGGATCATCAACAAAACTCATCATACTGTCTGAGAACAGCGCGAAACCTGCGTTATTGAATGCAGATATAGCGTGAAAGAGTGCATAAAAGCTTCCCGTTGCCCATCCCATTTCTGGAACCCAACGGAAACAGAGCAACACAAACCCAACAAACTCCGCCACCAATGCAAAGATGATGATCTTCTTCACTAACTTACGAAGGTTAATCTTACGATCTTGTCCAAGTGCTTCTTTTGCCAATGCTTGTTGTTTAAGGCTTAATCGGACACCAAACATATAGAGCAGTACCGCAGACAGGGTCATCTGCCCTAACCCACCAACTTGCATCAAGAACATCAGTAAGATTTTTCCTGCCAAGGTGAAGTGCTGACCAGTATCGACAACACCTAAACCTGTCACACTGATCGCTGACGTGGCAGTAAACAGTGCATCCGTAAAGCTTAGCCCTGTCACCGAGAACACAGGCAGCGTCAGCAAGATTGCTGAGGGGATAAGAACACCTAAGAAGCTCGTAAGGATAATCTTAGGTTCAGAGCCTTTGCGTGGCTTCTTATCACTTTTAAGGGTGTAGAAAGTACCTTTTCGTTTTACCGAATTCATACTGTTACCTTACTTACCAATTACCAATTACCAATTGCGTAGCTTTCTAGATAAAGTCTCTTTCGGCCCAGCGATGATCACCACATCCCCAATTTCTAAACTCACATCCAGTTCTGGTGCTTTCGTTAAGTTCGGGCCTCGCTTAAAGCCAAGTACCTCAACACCATTTTCTTTACACAGCTTAAGGTCACCAAGTTTCTTACCCAACAAATTAGAACCAATAACGATTTCCGTCATCGCTAAGCCACTGCCAAGGTCGATAAACTCAAGAACGCGTCTATCCAACATTTTACGCGCGACACGAATACCCATGTCTCGCTCGGGCATAATGATGTGGTCAGCACCAATCTTAGAGAGAATCTTGCCGTGGAACTTATCATTCGCCTTCACCCAGACTGCTTTTGCGCCTGATTCTTTAACGACCAACGTTGTGAGAATACTGGAATTAACGTCAGATCCAATCGACACCATCACCATGTCGTATTCATCGAGCCTTAACTCTTTAACTGTCTCTTCGCTTGTACAGTTCGCAACAATCGCTTGAGAAACAAAAGCCGCCGCATCTTTCACTCGCTCTTCATCAATATCAACGGCGAGTACCTGTGAGCCTGAACTTTGTAGCTCTTTACAAACAGAGAGACCAAAACGTCCCAAGCCAATAACTGCATATTGTTTGTCACTCATTTATTACTCCACTTACAAAGCTACGTAGCATCGAAAACAAATAATGAAATTGTCTTCATACAAAAAAACGACTATATATCCATATAGAGATACAATTGTCAGCTAATCGCTTGATTTATAAAGGTAGAGAACAAAAGTGATTTCTGCTAATTTCTAACCCACTATTTCTGCGGCAGTACACACAATGAATGAATTCATAACCCAAGTACAAACCTACATTAACCAGAGCCATAGTGATTGGGCAAACAGCGTCCTATTCATCACTATTGCGAGCTTTCTCGCTTGGGTCGCTTGGCGAATTATCCATAATCGCTTAGAAATTCTGGTTCAGAAAACCCCATTCCACTGGGATGACCTACTGCTAGAGGCGCTAAAAACACCTGTCAGTACATTACTCTGGTGTTGGCCTGCAACTGTCTCTGTGGGGTTAATCCTTCAAGACCAGTTTGGTAATGAAATTAATTGGTTAAAAACACTTAAGCACATATTAATTATCTGTACCTTCGTTTGGTTTACCTTGCGAATGATCACCAACACTGAAGCGTACGTCTTAGAACAAAAAACCAGAGACGAAACCACAGTACAAGCTATCGCTAAAGTCGCTCGCTTGTTCTTTATGGTGATGGGCGGCCTGACCATCATGCAGGCATTTGGTCTGAGCCTATCTGGCTTACTCACCTTCGGTGGTGTGGGTGGCTTAATCGTCGGTTTAGCAGCAAAGGATCTACTGTCGAATTTCTTTGGCGGCATGATGATTTACTTCGACCGTCCTTTTAAAGTCGGTGATTGGATACGCTCACCAGACCGCCAAATCGAAGGTACAGTCGAACGCATTGGTTGGCGCATGACCATCATTCGCACTTTTGATAAGCGACCTTTATACGTGCCAAATTCGGTATTCAGTAACATTGTGGTGGAGAACCCATCAAGAATGTTGAACCGCAGAATCAATGAAACCTTCGGTCTTCGTTATCAAGATGCAGACAAGCTAGCTCTAATTGTTGATGAAGTTAGATCCATGCTCGAAACACACCCTGACATTGATGCAAAACAGACGCTGATCGTTAACTTTGATAAGTTTGGTCCATCAACCCTAAATTTCTTTATCTACACCTTCACCAAAACGGTTAACTGGGTGAGATACCACGAAGTTAAGCAAGATGTCCTGCTGCAGGTGTTGGCGATTATTCATAAGCACAATGCTGATATCGCCTTCCCAACACAAACGCTCAAGATCAATCCTCAAGATTTTGGCGAAGCTCAAGGTATGGTCATTTCCAACTCAGAAGGTCATTAAGAAGCAATACCAATGACTTCTAGCTAGTAGTTAAGATCCACAAAAAAGCCCTTACTAGCGATTGCTAATAAGGGCTTTGAATTTTCAGCAGCTTAATCGCCGACTGTAATATGCAATAATCAGTCTATTTGTTACGACGTGCTTCAACAGCATCTGCTAGTTGGCGAAGTACTGTTTCAGTATCTTCCCAACCGATACATGCGTCAGTAACAGATTGGCCGTATGTCGCCGCTTTACCGTCAACTAAATCTTGGCGACCTTCAACAAGATGAGATTCAATCATCACACCAAAGATGGCTTTGTCACCGCCTGAGATCTGTGCACTTACGTCATCAGAAACGTTCATTTGGCGCTTGAACTGCTTTGAGCTGTTCGCGTGGCTGAAGTCAATCATCACCTTCTGTGGAAGACCTGAAGCTTCTAGCTCTTCTTTAATCTTACCAACGTGCTCTGCACTGTAGTTTGGCTCTTTACCACCGCGTAGGATGATATGACAGTCAGGGTTACCTGCTGTTTCAACGATAGCTGAGTGACCGTATTTAGTTACCGACAAGAAGTGGTGCGAAGCACTTGCAGAGCGAATTGCATCTGTTGCGATCTTGATGTTGCCATCCGTACCATTCTTGAAGCCAACTGGGCAAGATAGGCCTGAAGCCAGTTCACGGTGAACTTGAGATTCTGTCGTACGTGCGCCAATTGCGCCCCAGCTGATTAAGTCAGCAACGTATTGCGGCGTGATCATATCTAAGAATTCACTCGCAGTAGGCATTCCCATATCAGTTAGGTCAAGTAGTAACTTACGTCCTAGACGAAGACCGTCATTTAGTTTGAACGTGTCGTTCATGTACGGGTCATTGATTAGACCTTTCCAGCCAACAGTGGTACGTGGTTTTTCAAAGTAAACACGCATTACAATTTCAAGGTTATCGCCTAGTTCGTCGCGTAGCACTTTCAAACGTTTACCGTACTCAAGCGCAGCTTCTGTATCATGAATAGAACATGGGCCAACAATAACAAGTAAGCGATCATCGCTATCTTCTAAAATATTGTGGATCGCTTTGCGGCTTTCAAAGGTTGTAGAAGAAGCAATTTCTGTCGCTGGAAACTTTTCTAAAACAGCAACAGGGGGTAATAACTCTTTTACTTTGTTAATTCTTACATCATCAGTCTGGAACATTGCTTACTTCTTCCTATTTTCTATCCTTGAGGCTGAATGCACGTTATCTCACGTCACTTTCCATCAGCATTTATCTTCTTGTTCCCTGTAACTTAACGAGTAAAAACCACAGTTTCAATCACTAATTAAAAAAAAACGCAATTTATTTTGTGTTTTATATTTAAAACACCCCGTATAACATTATTTACACACTATCAATTGCGCAGTTATCAGACACAGTAAGAACACAGCTCTTCAAACTATCCTGGCTAGATAATGTCTTACGCAACGATAGATAAAAGCTCTTTACCACACTACAGCCTTTACAAAACGCATACACAAAAAATAGAGAGCTAAAGACTTTTCGTCACATAGAGAAAAATGGGAACTAGCACCACAACCTTGGTTTGGATGTTACTCATCGAAGAATAGAACCGATCAAATTTGGCAATTTCTGCGCAGGAACGGTATATGGAGAATTGTACAGGCGAAACAACAGAATATGTGACGACGAAAGAAACGAAGAACAGCTAACTGGTTGATAAGATTGCTATCGCGACCTTACCTTGGCCTCACCCGTCTTGAGAAGTACCTCAAAGCGATGAGCCCTTCAAATGCAATCGTACAATTTACTTAATAAAGTGGCTTCGGGGTTGTTCAACACTTGGGATTTAGTGTTGGCTGCGCAACACCTTAGCCCTTATTTGTTATAGCTCAGCGATGTGCGAAAGAGTTTCCGGATGACGCTGAACCAATTTTAGAAGGGTCACAGCTTGTCCATTTGGTGCACTACGCCCTTGTTCCCAGTTTTCTAATGTTCGGGATGATGTATGCAGTAAACGCGCAAACACACCACGAGACATATTGAACTGTTCACGGATACTCACGATTTCATTCGGTGAAATATCTAACTCACTAATATCGTTAACTTGATGAGTTTTAAGAGTGAGTTTACCCTCTGAATGCTCTTTAGCCTCAACAAGAGCAGAACTTAACTCTGCAAATAGATCACGATTGCTCATTACGCCACGCCTCCATAAAAGCCTTTAATTGTTTCTTTTGATCTGCAGCTAAATCGGACATTTCATTCTTGCCATAAATTGTCAGCAAGTAGAAACGACGCTTTTCATCGAGGAAGTAATAGATAACACGAGAGCCGCCACGCTTACCCTTACCTTTACTTGCAACTCGAATCTTTCGCAAACCACCTGTACCTTGAATCACGTCCCCCTGTTTTGGGTCAGACATCAACTCAGCTTGAAAAAGCCTAAACTCATCATCGCTGAGATATTCATTACGGTACTTTTCAAATATGGTCGATTCGACAAATACACTTTTCATACTCAGAGTATACGCAAGTGACGTACACATGGCAAAACTATACGTGATTAACGTAGTTATGACTTTTCAGAAGGTGAATCTGACCTGAGCTATAACGCCTGCATACCCACAGCCGACAACGAAACTTGCACCCACATCTGCACTGAGCTGTTTGTCGCGATACCTCTATCGCGGTGTGTTGGAGTAAGCCGACCCATGTAGCCGAAAGGCATTTGATAATAAGGAGAAT
>NZ_JBFSPI010000028.1:17852-54290 GCF_041464685.1 Vibrio sp. 10N.237.312.B06 | reverse complement strand
GCTACCGATGTATTGTTGAACGCGAAATGTACAGCAAAGATCAACACGCCCTAGGAGTTAAGAAAGATGAACGTGCCTGAAGTAATGTCTAAGTGGAAAACATTGCTGGCTCTGACCATGGCCTTGTTTGCTCTTAAGTTTCATCTACTTCTGATTTGGGGGCTATTTTGCTGGTTTTGGGGATGGGAAAATCTTCGCGCAAAAGAAGCCTTCTTTGTTGAACGTCTTGAGCTAAAAGAACATCCAGTTTTGTTTACCTTAATCATTATCAGTTGGTTTGTGATGGGAGGGGTATATTTCTATATGGACAATAGAGTCTTTGAGTTTTTTAGCTCTTTGTAGCAAAGCAAAAGTGAATAATTAGGATACGCTATGAAAATCTATTTAATTAAAGCGTCTGCTGGCAGCGATTACTCAAAATACAAAGCCTCTACGGGGGGACCTCCACAAAACATCTTTGCCGCCGCTGCTGCGACACCAAAGTGGTACAAGTTAGATATGGTTGATGAGACCATAGGTGCAAAAGCTGACCTTTATAATGATGCTGATTTGGTGGTGATATTTATGTCGACTCCAGATGCTTATCGGGCTTACGAGCTAGCTTCTAAATATAAGAAAAAAGGCAAAACAGTCATATTCGGGGGGGTACATACTCAGTTTAACCCTTCAGAAGCGGCAGTATATGCGGATTGTTTGGCGATGGGAGAAGTTGAGAACTACTGGGTTCAGTTACTACGTGACGCAGAGTTTGGTTCGCTACAGCCTATTTATGAAAGCTCCGAGCCTGTCGATCTCAGTATGCTCAATCCATACCCAACAAATATCATCAATCCTGAAGCGTACAATTATACATGGTCAGTAGTTGTGACAAGAGGTTGCCCATTTAAATGTAACTTCTGTTTAGTGCCAAGGTTCTTTGATAAGTTCCAGAAAAGGCCAATCGAAAATATCGTCAGCGAGTTAGCGGATCTCAAGACATTAGATATTGAGTGGGTTGAGTTACACTCCGACAATCTCACTCATGACTGTGAATATGCTTTGGCACTATTTAAAGCCATTGAGCCGCTTAACATGAGCTTCTATGGGGAAACGACAGTCTTGATTGCTCGTGACACCGAATTGCTTAGTGCTGCGGTGAAGTCAGGGTTCAAAGCTGTATTATTAGGCATAGAAACGCCATCTGAAGAGGCTTTAAAGGCTCAGAAAAAAGGCTTTGTGAAACCATCTAAAATGAAAGAGTACATCGCTGAGATAAGATCTCATGGTATTGAAGTATGGGGAGATTTTTTGTTCGGTTTTGATGAACATGACACTTCTATCTTCAAACAAACGCAGAAGTTCGTCGAAGATATCAAGGTTGATAAGGTGATCCCGCACTACATGATTCCGTTTCCCGGTTCGGAGTCTTTTAGTCAGCTAGAGCGAGAAGGGCGACTTCTTACTAAAGATTGGTCCAAGTACGATGGTAGCCATCCGGTTTATCAGCCAAGTCGTATGAGCGTTGAAGAGCTAGAGGAAGGCTTGTATTGGATTTGGAGAAAGAATGCGAGCTTGAAAGAACGAGTTGTTGCCTGGTTCAATTAAAATTTGTTCTGGATACATGGAATGAAAATCGCGAAGGTTCATAAATAAGTTTTACTATTCGGAATGCCTGACTGAGTCATTACACTTTAAAGGCTCCATGTGGAGCCTTTGCATCAAGTTTTTGACGTAGCGGTGAAACCCCGCGATCAAAAGCCATAGCTTTGTTTGATTGGATCGCAGACTAGTTTATATTTAGCATCCGCAGCTTCTTTCCCGGCAAATTCTAACATCGCTTCTGAATAGCCCATTGCAGTGCCGAACTCTTCCATTATATAAGGGTCTTCTTTGACACTCACAGTGCGATCTTTCGATAGCTCGACAATAAACTTAGCGTAATCTTGGTCTTTATCTAAGCCTGCCGCCCAACCAAAGCAGTGCGCAGCATCTTGTTTAGGGAATTCGTTAAAATCTTCACCATTCACTTCGGCTAAAACAGCACCCGAAACAAGTGCTGTAAGTAGTGATATGCTAGTAATTAATTTTTTCATATTGCTTATCTCGAATATTGAATATGAAGCTATCTTATTGCGAGCGCTATGAAATAAATGTGAACATATTTGTTATTATTTTCAAGTCATGTGACTTTTGATGTAACTGTTTTAATCTCTTATGAGCAAAGCATCGATTTTAAGTGTAGCGTGTTCATGAACAATCTTGGGTCGGTAATATTGCTCAACATCGATGGTGTTGGCAAACAATCGTCATCAACGTAGTCGACATAGTCTGCCGCCGAATCAAAGATCAAAATATCCAAAGCCAAACGATCCAAGCCATATCGGCCTCGGTGGATCATATCCGCTGAAAAAACCAATAAGTCTCCGGCGGCTAATGGTATCTGCTTACCACCAGAGATGTCATCGCTGCTCACTTTGCCGTTTTCTTCTTGGCGAACGTTGTATTCTTCTTCATTGTCCCAGCGTTTGTGTGTTCCGGGGATAAGCTCCATCCCGGGTTCATCAAATATAGGTACACGGAGGTGCAATACTTGAGTTTCCATGATGACTTTCATCTGGTCATCAATGTCATAGTCGTATTGACAGTCACGATGCCAGAAGTCTTTTTGTTTTGTTGCGGATTTACTGGGTTGAAGAACAGCTGTGTATTCATGAATGCCGGTTTGTTCGGAATCACCGCGTCAACCACGTCCATCACTTGCTTCGAGCTGATGAAGTCGAAAAGCACGCTTCTATCGTCGGCGAGCAAATATTCGCTTCCCGTAATTAAAGACGAGTTAAATGCTTCTTCTTTATAGAATTCTTCGTTGTCTGCTTTCCATGATTCATGGAATTTCAGCACGACTTTTCTAAGCGATGCAATTTGAGCTTCATCGAAATAATTTCTGATAACAAAGTAACCATGTTCGTCGTAACGGTCACTTAATTGTTGGCTGTTTTCTACCACTGATTACCTTCGTTCATTCTTTGCTGTGCAATAACCACAGATTTCTTGGGCGCATAATGCCAGACAGTCGCCATTCAACCAAGTAACGAGTGCAGAAGCCTGTAGATTCCGTGATGCTATGAAGCCATGTGTGGACGAGTTTTACATGCCTATCCAGATCATGGACTCATGCGACAAGAACCTCTGCATATGTGATCTATCCCTTATTTTATAAAATATAAAGATTCATATAGTGAATGTTTCTTTGGCTTGTATGATTATTAACCATGTTGTGATTTGGTTTGCGTATGGAAGATAGAAAATCATGGATGGTTTTTCGCTGGATATGAGAACACTTAATTTTATTATTATTTTGTTCTCTTTCATTTACTGTATTGGCTTATTGTTATTTCAATTCACTCAACAGCCGATTAAAGGGCTTTCAATCTTTTCCATTTCAATATTTGTTATCGGAACTGGACCGTTGATGTTGAGCCTAAGAGGGGAATTCCCTGATTGGGTCACTGTTATTGGTGCCAATATGGTCATTGCGCTTGGTTTTCATCTCGCCTTGTATAGCTTATGCCTGTTTCGAGAATACTCTCTCAAATGCACCTACCTCAGTAGTCTAATGATGTTGGCTCTTTTGCCATGTTTTATTTACTTCACGTTCTATGAGCCTTCCATAAAGGCTCGAATTATCCTCATTAGTTTATATCTGGCTTTTGTGACTCTTTGCACTGCCTTTGCGGTATTAAAGGGCCTGCGTGATGACTTGACTCTAGGTATTCGGATGATGGCCTTGTCATTTACGATATATGGCGGGTTTATGATTTTCCGAGTAATGGTGACGCTATTTTCGGCTGAGCTGCAGGATTTCATGGCGGCCACGCTCATTCATCAACTTGCCTTTTTAGTGAGCATCGTTCTTATTGTGTCGATGAGCTTTACAATGCTTTGGCTGATAAATGCAAGGTTGCTTAGTTCTATTCACGAGCTCTCCTACAGCGATCCCCTAACGGTACTGGGAAACCGCAGAGCATTAGATGAGATGGTTCCAGTTATCATGAAGCAGGCGGAGACTGCGCCTGTCAGTGCCATTATGATGGATATTGATAATTTTAAGTCGATCAATGACCAATACGGACACATTGTAGGTGACCTCGTGATCAAGTCTTTTGCTGAAATGGTTCAAAGTGCGATAAAAACATCGCCCAAAGCCAGTGCGTTTCGTTTTGGCGGAGACGAGATAATGATTTTATTGCCTAATGTCGGTTTCCAACAAGCTCAGGTTATTGCTTGCAAGTTACGATTGTCTATTTCAGAGGTATCAGCAGTACAAGAACATGAGATGTTTCTGACATCGAGTTTTGGTGTTGCTCAGCTTCACCCACATGAGAGTTGGAATGGGTTTATTAACCGAGCCGACAAAGCGTTATATCAAGCGAAAACAAACGGTCGCAATATGACTTCAATTTGTCCTAGTCATATTAACGAGCTCGTCACTGCCACATAACCAATACCGCTGCGATAGAAAGCAAAATGAGCGCAAGAATGTCTTTGCGCGCGATGCTTTGCCCCAACCAGAAATAGGATATCAACACCATGAAGATCACTTCGACTTGCCCGAGTGTCTTTACGTACGGCACGGCTTGAAGCGACATCGCGCTAAACCAACCCAGAGAACCGATAACACTCGCTAGGCTTGTCATCACGACCAGTTTAGATTTCTTGAATATCTGGCGCAGCGTGTCTCGCTCTCTGAAAAAGAGATACGTACAGATAATGCATGTCTGAAGAGTTATCACCAGAAACAGCACCCAAGCAGCGCTGTGAGGGAAGGGCAGCCCTATGCTCAAGCTTGCTTCACGTACCCAAAGAGACGTTAAAGCAAAAGCGGTACTACACGCCATACCTAACAAAAATACTTTCGGAGACAAGCTTCGCCAACCAGAAGAACTACTCATGATTAGTACGCCTAATGTTCCGATAAGCACGCCGACCCAACCTGTTAGTGTCAAAGCAGTACCAAAAAACAATACGGATAGCACAGCAGATACGGGGGCTTCACACTTAGCTAAGCCTGCTCCTATCGCATAGTTTTCGAGCTTAAATAACATCACCATTAAGCCCGTCGCGAGGATCTGCATAATGGCTGCTGCAATAATGTAGAAAACAAACTCACCCGAAAAATCAGGTGTGGATACTGGCTTCCATTGATAGAGGGCGCACAGATAAATTAAGGCGATTGGGCCTGCCCAGATAAAACGCGCCAGCGTCACACCAGCAACACTCATGGAGCCACTTAACTTGCTTTGAAAGGCATTGCGCCAAGATTGGCTGAAGGCTGCGAGAAGAGTAAAGGCTATCCAACTAAATGACATGACGCTTCCGTGTGTTATATAAAATTATGATTATATTAACAAATTTAACCAATAGAAGAAGGGGCTTGTTTGTTTATTGAGCGTCTATTTTCAGGCGATAGTCTATTTGGGTAGATCAGAACTTTGTGCGAGCTAACCTTTCAAGAGTTAGCTCATTGAACTTCAACACAATATAGCTAGCCGCCTCAAAAAATTGGCTCTTTTCGGTTCTTGAAATAGAACAGTGCGCTGATCGTAATGAACAACAGAGTGAAGTAATAGAAAAACGAAGACAGTGAGGCCAAGAAGGCAAGGTTCTGCTCTATTTCTTGTTCGGTGTAGCCCAGAGACACCAACTTATAGTAGTAAGCGTACAAGATACCGATCAGGCCGTATCCGAGGTTAAACATCAGCCCTTTAAAGCTGAGAACCGTGGCTCGGTTGTGTGATTCGGTCTTTTTATTCAGGTGGTAGCTGATGAAAATGTTCATCGTCATGATGATAAAGATTAATACCAGTGCCGGAATGACTCCGTAAATCGACCAACCTAAACTGATCCAGTAATAAGTCGCCATGCTTGCCAATCCCATAACTACAATGAAGGTTTTAGCCTCCATGCTCTCTGCTAATCTTCGGCTTTGTCCTGCCAATATAATCTTAAGCAAGCTGATACCCGCACCAATAAAACCAAAGTAGATAATTGGAATATCAATGGCCAGATAGTATTGGCTGTTCATGGTTAGGAACATGCGTGAGGTGTGTTCGAATAGGCTGTAGTAGAGCAAGATGAACAGCACGTAAGGCGTAGCAAAGACCCACTTACCCGCATCGATCGTCAATTTAAGACTTGAGATGGTGGTTGCCAATTTGGTTTGGTCGCTTGGCATCACCTTTTTCTCTTCGCGCATATTAATCGCGGCATAGATAGCGATCATCGCTACAAATAGGGTGGCGAACACAGGAATACGCATCAGATCTTTAGTGCTTTCTGGTTCGGCTAGTCCAAGGAAATGAAAGATGTTCGTCATAAAATTCACGTCGTACATCGCCGCACCAATTAGTGTGACAAAGATACCGACCGTTGAGGCGACACGAAGCTGTATTTGCAGCACTCGAGGCCACAACTCTTCATTGCCTTGTTCTTTTAAGGTGTCGTAAGCCAATGCCTCGTCGGCGCCGCTGGCCAGTGCCATCGCTAAGCCACTGAGAATCCGGTTAATCAGAAAGACAATGAACACCAAGTCGGGGTTTCCGGTTGGTACTAGCGCGATCATTGCGATCTCAACAAACATCACGATCGAAGACAGCACCACTAGTTTCTTGCGGCCTAAGGTATCAGCGAACGCGCCCGACGGTACTTCAGCAAGCACAATGGTGGCCGCCCAAACTACATTGAGCATCGCGAATTGAGACAGGGTTAACCCGTAATCTAAATAAAGTAGGGTGAATATAGGGTAGTAAAAACGCGCAAAGTAGCTGCTTCTAAACATTAAGAAGTAGCGGACATTGGGAATTTTAAGGATCTCTTTGAGCGTCATGATAATTTCAGTAATTTAGATAACACATCATTATGTATAACCCTTTTACTCTTTTAAATCATGGAATTGTTTCAAGAATCAGAAAAACAACTAGTTGAGTTTATTTCGCAGCGCCTTTGAAGGCTAGATGGAATAAAAAGAGGAGCGCTGTGGCTCCTCTTTTATCGTGGGTCGTAATGGACTTTATCGTTAGTACATAGACTTAGCGGCTAGTCCACACGCTTAAAGTTAGGCAGTAAGGTTTCTGGCTGTTGCGCTACAAATGCTTTACTTGGTGAGTAAGCGCGGAAGTAAACAAACCAGTTTTCATCTTCTCGGGTTTGCACCCAATTCGCTTCATTTACACCAGCAGGCTTAGTTGGCGAGAAGTGGAAGGTGTAATTGCCTTGCGAATCTTTAACTGTCCCTTCAATGTTAGAACCCACGTCGGCACGCTCAATTTCGTTGTCGATGATGGCGCGGTTCTCGACGTTGTAGACAGTGATGGTCCAGAATAAATCGGCGAAATTTACATCTCCATCTAGCGTCAAAGTATAGTGGTTACTGCCATTTAGCCCTTTGCCATTGTCGTCACGGTAGTTGTCTAGGTAGATCTGTCCCCAACCGCCGTTCTCAAATCCATGCATTGCAATGTCGTTAGTGACGGCTTCATAAAACCAAGCTGCACGTCCATCGAGGTCCATACCATAGTGACGGTCTTGGTTTGGTGTTGAAGCCGTTGCGATTTCCCACGAATTCCCTTCTTTGCCATAAGCCGCGTGTGGTAGACGTTCAGTCTTGTTGAAATCGATGTTTTTAACCATAGCTTCACCCATGATTACAGCTTGTTCTAAGATGTCACGCTGCTGAGCTGATGGAGTAAATGCTTTGCCTTTTTCAATACCTAGTGGGCGTAACATGTCGTGCATCATGCGGTCGCGCTCTGCTACAGGTTCGGCTTGGATCGCTTCATTCAAGGTCTCCCAAAATGCCATACCACGTGGGTGCTTAGCATCGTCACCACGTTCAGGGAAGTTCACGCCTTTGCTACTGAGCGGCTTGCCGTTAAGGTCAGTAATTTTTAATGCTTCTAAGTCTTTCATACGTTGCTGATCTGACTTAGCCATTAAGCGAACACCCAAGAAAACATTATTGGTATCAGACTCAAATACTTTTGCGCCTTTTGGCAGGTTACTCGGCGTTTCAGAACCTTTCGCTTTTACCACGTAGACGCCCGGCTCAGTCATCTGAGAAATACCGATTTGCCACATGGTGTGTACCGCGCCACGCAGTTCATTTGTGGGTATTTCTATAACAACGGGCTCTTTCTCTACGTTAAACCAAGTAATCGCGTAAGGCGTAGAGGTATTGTAAGTTAAACCTCCTAGCTTAGATTCATGAGACTCAACATAAGTAATTTGACCATCCTCTGCCCCCATGTCGGCATAGGCTTGTTTCCATGCGTAGTTTGACACCAAAGGCACGGACCAAATGTAAGCTTGTGACGCGCGTTGATAGTCCATCAGTTCAAACAGTTTTGCAGAGCTTTCTTGTGTTGGAATGCCATGAAGAAAGTCGGTTTCGAAAGTAAAGTCACCTGCACGCGTTTGGATCGTTTCTGTCGCATCACCGTTGCCTGCTATCGCTGTGGCTGAAAACAAGGCTGTTACAGAAACTAGCATGGCAGCTGAGCGTAATGGGCAAGTGAAACTACCAACAAAGGCTTTAGATATCATATTCATAATGTGTCCTCAAAACTCAAAATTATTCGTCAAAACGGGAATGGCTCGTCGAACAGAAATCATTGGTTCAAACTGAAAGAGCTCATCCAAGCAGAAAGTGACTGCTTAAAACTGATAGTTAAATTCGATGCGGTGATCACCGTCTTCGATACTGGTGTTTTCTGTCCAATTTGCAAAATAACGAACGTTCGCCCTTGGGTTAATCTGGTAGCTCGCAGCAAACTCATGTGCGAGTACAGAATCACTGCCCTCGAATCCATAATCTTTGAACGTTGATGAACCAGACATCGTGCCTAAATACATAGGGTTATAGTTCAACCAAATCTTGTCGGTAAGTTGCATTTTTGCGTACATACCCGCCACGTAGAAAGTGCCGTGCATGTTGTAGCGATCACGAAGTTGATCCGCGTCGAGGTTGCCTCCAGAGCCTTCAACCAACTCCTCACCTGCAGCAACACCAACACCCGCAAGCGGATAGAAGTTAAACATGCCCATTTGTGGAAGAGCCTGTATAAAGCTGTATGACGCACTACCTTGATTACTATCGAAATCCCAAGACATATCGACTTGTGTGCCTCGACCATTGGTTAAGTCTACGCCGAAGTTTCTGAAACGAATCGAATCGATAGTGTCATCTGCGCCTCGGTTATTCCAACCAATGGCTTCACCAGCGATGCCTTTGACTTCGAAGACATTCATACCCATGGTCGTATCGCTACCAGTGTCATAGGTTTGCCCGATTTTCAGGTTTAAGCCTTTGTCTGTGTAACCGAAGCCACCTTGTGTATAGACGGCTAACGGATCTGACATATCTTGAATTTCGGCTTCTTCCGCGAACGCGACACTTGCCAGAAACAAAGGAGTTAGAGAAAGGATTGAACGTTGTAATAACATAGATGCCTCATAAATTTATCTCACTACATCCGTGTACTGCGTGAAGGTGAGGTAACTATACAAAGTGGACATCGTTAAGTTAATTCATATAAACTTAACCATTCGTTAAGTATTGGTTTATGGTTTGGATATGAAACTGAATAACGTCGATTTGAACTTATTGAAAGTGTTTGTGGTGTGTATCAGGAAAAAAGCTTGCGCAAAGCAGCTGAAAAGCTGTTTGTCTCGACACCAGCGGTAAGCCAAAGCGTCAAAAAGCTTAAGGAATCATTAGGTGAAGAGCTATTTGTTTTGTCCAATAAGCAGTTTCTCCCGACGCCTTATTCTGATGAACTGTATCGACGTGTATTTCCACTATTGGACGGGTTTGGTCACGGCGATAGAAGAGGGTAAACAGTTTACTCCTGCCGAACTAAGCGAAGATTTTAAGATAGAGGCGAACCCGCACCTTTTGCCTTGGTTAACACCCTCTCTGTTTCATCAACTCTCAGATGAAAGTCCACTTTCGAGGTTGATTAGTCATACTAGCTCCCAAGATTCACTGGAAAGACTTAAGAGTGACGAGATTGATTTTGTTATTCACTTTGAAGCTGAAAACCTGCCCGCCGAGATCATTGCTGTGCCTCTCGTGACCCTAAAATTTGTATTGGCAGTAAGAGTCGACCATCCTTTTAAAGAGGATGTAGCACAGATTGATGATTTGTTGTCCTTTCCATTTGCGCATGTTGACCTTGCTTACTTCGATCAAAACAAACACTCGCGATTGGAAGAAGAAGTTTTAAGCCAAGGTAAATCGATTAATATGGCGCTTCGAACGACGTCAGTTGTTGGGTTAATAGAAACGATTAAGCATTCCAACATGATCGCACCCTGCATGCCTCCGGTGATCGAACAGCACAAGGGAGTATTGCGCTCGATTGTGATTGAAGGATTAGAAGAAGATGCAGAGAAAATGGAGGTATTTGCCTATCTTCATAAGAAAAACCAACATTCTGCCAAATACAAGTGGTTACTGGATTTGATCGAAACGGCGATGATTGAGGCCAACCATCAGTGAGTTCTAATCGTTTTTTTTAATTGATTCACTTAACCGTAGTCAGCTATTCATTTTCTGTTTCTTTAGAAGCGTTTGGCGCCCAGCCTTTCTCTAGCCAGTTGTCCAGTAGGTGTTGCAGTGCGTTCAAAGAGGTTGGCTTCTCTAGGCGACCGTCCATCAGTTTTCTGATCATGTCTAGCTCTCGTTGTCCTGATTCACCAGACAAAGCAATAATTGGTGTTTGAGGTGAGCGCGCTTTGATGATCTGGCTTGCGTCAAAGCCATTCATTATCGGCATTTGTACGTCCATTAAGATCAAATCAACTTTGTGTGATCTGAACAGCTCGACAGCATTTTCCCCGTTTTTAGCTTGCAAGCTATTTACGCCAAGTCGGCTCAGGTACATCTGAACAAGCGTGCGTTGCACTTCTTTGTCATCAACAATAAGTACCGTCGGTGCAAGATGGCTTGATGCTGGTTGATTTTCTGCTTGCGTGCGTTCTGTTTGCTTACTTTCTGTTAGCGTACTTGCCGGTTCAGGTTCTATATCACCGCTTGGAGTTTGGCTCTCTGGTTTTACATCAGCTTCGGCTTTATCTTCCGTCGATTGGTTGTGTTTCCAACCGTTGAAATAAGGCGTACGCAGCGTCTCCGCTTTTGGAGCATTGGGTACAATAGGGAAGTACAGGTGAAACTCAGTAAATTCACCAAGTTTGGAATGGCATTCTACTCTGCCACCAAATGAGCGCATCACTCGTTGGCAATAACCCAGTCCTAAGCCGCTACCACCGCTTTTTTGGAAAGAGAAAAAGTCATCAAAGACCTTATGAACAATGGCTTCGTCAATGCCGGGGCCGGTATCACGAAATGTGAGAACGTTCTCGTAAGATCCTGTTTTGGTGCTGATCTCAATTTGGCTGTCTGGGTAAGAATCAAAGTAATAGATTGCATTGCGTATCAGATTGAAAATGACGAAGTTGAATAGAGTTTCATTTAGTTTTGCCACAAAATCAGCGTGTTGTGGTAAACGAATTCGCTCAATGATCTTCTCGTTCTCAAAGCCATAGTGGCTGACGGCTTGGTCCACGGCCTTGTGGATAGATGTCATGGTGATTGGTCCATGCTCAGGCGAGCTGTCACTGACTTCTCGTAAGATGATATCAATCAGTTGTCGCCCGCGTTGAATCGCTGCTTGGCCATTCTCAATGTCAGTCAAGATTTGTTGAGTTGGTGCTTGATTATCTATGTGCTGCTTTAACACCTCAAAATGCAGTTGAACTTGGGCTAGTGGGTTACGCATCTCATGAGCGATCGAGTTAGCAAGAGCACGACTTTGGCGAATTCGTCTATCGGCTTCGATGGTGCTTTGTACACGCGTTAACAAGGTTTGCAGTGCAGAGATTTCTTCATTAGAGAACATACGATTGTTGCTTTTGTGCGATGATACTAGCAAGTGTGTGACTGATTTTTTGTGTCCGAATAGTGGCATTACCAACGCGGTGTTGTTTGAACTCATCTTGTCATAAAGTGCTTTTAGCGACCGTTTAGCGAGCGCAGTATCATCTAGCTCTTCAGAAAGCTCATCGAACACTAGAACGGACTCTTTGCTAGATAGGTAATCTTCGTAGAAGGTTTTGTTGTAATTACTGTTAACTAGTCGAAGCTTATCTTCTGGGATTTGCAGTTGGCGACCTAAACGACGCATGGCATCGTCAATCGATAACTTAAAGCCTTCTTCTAATGCGAGTATCTGTTGTACCGGTGTCTTTTTGTTTCTATAGACAAGCAATGAGGAGTAAGGACTTACACGTTTGTAGATTGGACTCCATGTAATGCCGATAATCGCGCAGATGGGTATCGCTAATCGCCATTGGTTACCGTCAGTTAGGGGAATAAATACCGTACAAAAAGGTATCACTAAAATTGCACACACCAGCAGCACATTAAGGCTTATGTATGTAAGGTATTTGAAACTGTAGAAGCGAGAGGTCAGCAGAGCATAGCCTACAAATAACATCTCACTGAGCGACAACGCTGGGGGGAGCCAAGTGAGCGAGAAATCACGTAGGAAATAGGCAACGCCAATGTGAATCGTTGCTGTAGATAGCATGAATACCAAGATGCCTGTAATCATGTAGTTGGCTTTGGCTAATGTTAGCTTGCTGCTATTGGTACGCATGGTCACTAGATTAGTCAGTGTAAGGGCAATCAAGCTGATAACCCCCATGAAAAAATAGGGTGTATGCGGACCAAACTCGATCACGAATTGGCTTGGAGCCGTAATGGTGACATCTTCTACCGTTAACCCTGGGGTCAAATTGATATAGAAAGAGTAGCCCGTCATGCTCGCGAGAATGGTTTGTTGCCACCTATGGATTTTACCACTGCGGTTTTCGGCTGCGAGCTGACACGAGAAGTAATACGCAAAGGCAAAAGCAAGGAAAGAGCTGAGGTTGGCCAACTTTGCTGCGAATATGGCTGCTGTGGTGCCAAGTCCTGGCAACAAGCCAGTGTGGAAGTAGGCATTACTGCTGATCCACGTAATAATACAGATGGAATATGCGATGTAAGGTACATGGTGTGTCCCCACTATCGCTTCGTTCTTTTGTTTAAGGCGATAACAATAGTAGAACAGCCACATTACAACAACAGCGACCGTTGCAAGCAGAGTGATGGCTTTAGCATAGAATATCGCCTCTAGCCCAAGATCAAACGTCTTCATATTATTTGCCACGCTGTATTTTTATTTTCACGGAGGCACCGTCTATAGTCTCGAAAGTTGACATGATTGAATGCCTTCAACATCAGTTCAATATTCCATAACCCGCGGTAAGTCAGTAAGTTCGTTTCGTTCAAGTCACAAGACCCTAGCGGCAAGTATGCTTGTGGTTCGATAGCCTTGTAAAAATCGAGTATCAAAGGTTGATCTATAATGGTGAAACCAATTTTATAGCCCGCTTGATGTAACAAGTTGAGCATCTCTTTTTGAGCAAGATAAAGGAAGTAGACTTTTTGTTGAATATTTCCACTCACGGTTAGGCGTAGAATTTCACATACAGCTTGCATTTCGGCTAATTGTAATTGGAACTTATTATCGAACTCTGGAATAGAGTCACACTTTGATAGGGCCGGCGGAGTAAAAATATGTAGCTCTGCAAGTCCCTCATTGCCACATCTGGATAAACTGTACTTCCATTTGTCGTTACAGAAAGGGGGGGCGTAGCTTAGCCAAGTTTCATATTTTGACCAATCTTGAATTAGGGCTGAAGAGACTAGGGTTGGAAAGGCTTCATCTGTTGGGTGTTTGAGTAGAATAAAGTGCTTACCTGTTTGTGATAAGTGGAGTAAAGGTAGCATCTCATACCACTTCTCACCTTTAATAAAAACCTCAAGGTTGCTTAAAGCAATAGCATCGCTGATTGGTAGTCCTTGAGGGCGAGTTGGCGTTTGTACTATGAGTTGACTATTTTCTATTTGGTCAATGATCACACCATAGTAAGCACTATCTTTAATGGGTAGATCCATAGGATAAAGGGCATGGGTGCTTAATGGTAATTTTGCTTTGATTGCGGAAATTTCACATTCACACCAAAAGTCCAACCAATGTATATAGCATTGCCCTACCGCTTCCTCTAAGAGAGCAACCTCTGTGGATAAGGTATTTGGATAGCGCTGAATCAGATCGCGGTAGTCCATCACTTCAAACATTACTGAGTCGCTTTTTGCTTGATGTTCAGGGAAAAGCAATTCTAATTGGTTTCGACGATATTCTGTCACGGTTTTGAAAAGAGCTGTGCGCTGTTGTGGTTGATAAGTGTGGAGTACGAGTTCAACCAGTGCGTGTTGTTTTTTTTCGATAGGCAGGCTGCTAGCCAACAGTGAACCTAAAGACGACATTAATTCCATGTAGTGAACCGCCTAAGTTTATCTAATTATTTTTATGTGACTTGTACCCGTTTATGAGAGATGTATCTATGGCTGATGTTTGAGAGTAGTTACTTTATAAAGTTGTCCTAACTTTTTGTGCATTTAGTTTCTCAAAAACAAGCTGCATTTAAAGTGGGAGTTTACTACTTGTACTAATCCTAAACAACATGGTTTCGCCATTTTTCAATCAATTCATGAACCACTAAATTAGTGTATTCTCAAATACTTACTTGTCTGCTTATTGCCCGGCTTTGGTTTTCTGACAGTGCTCTGTATTTATAGATTAGTTACAGCATAATTTCTGATGAAGTGATGACATTCGAGGTTTAAGCTTGTCTGCATATGAAACATCATTGCGGGTAACGCCTCGTGAATGACAGAGGTAGAGAGAATTTATGAAGAAAGTACGATTAACATCATTACTTGGAGTAGCAACCTTGTTTAGTGTCGCTGTGTTAGCAGGATGCAGTCAGAAATCTGAGGTTCCAGTTCAATCACGAGAGAATACGAATCCGATCTGTAGCACTAAAAACCTGACAGGTGGTTGGTCGCAAAGCGCTATCACACCACAAGCTAAGCAAGCTTTAGACGCAGTTCTTAGTCAAATGAACACTTCAGCTGAGCTCAAGCAGATCTTGAGTGTTCGAACTCAGGTTGTCGCGGGTTTGAACTATGCGATCGAGTTTGAAATGGATAATGGTCAGGTGTGGAATACTGTTGTTTATCGTTCACTTCAAGGTGATATCGAAATGACGCAAGCTGCACAACAAGGTCGCTTGTGTCCGTTGATTAACTAGTCTATTGATTAACGAGCATGCGAATAACGTCTCACACATAAAAATGGCTCCTACTTAGGAGCCATTTTTTATTCTGAATAGTGCTTACGTAATGAACCTGATTAACTGGTCAGTTCCGGCTCTGACAGCTCTGGTTCATAAAGCTCTTGCACGCAAGCACGACTGATGTCTTCATCAATGTAGGCCATTCCAAGTTTATTGAGATAATCCATACGATCCGCAGTGCGCAGTTCGATGCTTGGGCCTGCGATGTTGTTCTTTTGATAGATCTCAGTTAAGTGAGCCATGAATTGCTCGCCAACACTCATCATTAATAGGCTCATTGCGCCAACGTCAGGCCTTACTTTGGCTTGTTGTTTTTCAGATAGATTGACTGCTAATACGATAGGGCGCTCTTCACCCTCAAAACGAGTGCTGCGCTCGCGAATGGTTTGCTGAGCCCAGTAATAGGCCAGTTCTTTACTTTGAGTTAAGAAGACTGGCTCAACGGATTCTGTGTAGTTATTGCCAATCGTTGCCATGGTTTTTGAAGCGGCTTCATTGAGTGCTTTGTCTCCTGAACGTTTCAGCCCTTGGCCTTGGATTGAAGCAAGCAGGGCTGAGGATGTGCCGTGATACCAAGTATTACCCGTCGCGAAACCATTCTCTGATAACAGTGTTTTTGCATCTTGTAGGTGTGTCGGTATTGAAGTCATAGGCACTCTCAACATATAAGAATCTCAAAAAATAAGAATGTGGTTAGCTTAAACAGAAGTTGTTCGGCTAACCGTGGTGTGGAACACAAATCTGAGGCTTTGAGATAAAGCTGGCAGTACAAGCTTTATCTCAAAGCCTTCCCCCGGATCTTACCTAAGTAAGAGAGAAGGGCGGGGGAGGCTTTAGCGTTAGCGATTAATCAAATTGATTAGACGTATTCGCTTCACCCGCTGCTTTTAGTGCATTTTCACCAGCAAAGTATTCTTTGTGGTCATCACCCATGTCTGAACCAGACATGTTTTGGTGTTTAACACATGCGATACCTTGGCGAATCTCTTTACGTTGAACATTAGCAACGTAGCCCAACATGCCTTGGTCACCGAAGTATTCTTTTGCAAGGTTGTCGGTAGACAGTGCTGCTGTGTGGTAAGTCGGCAGAGTAATCAAGTGGTGGAAGATACCCGCTTCGCGAGATGCGTCTGCTTGGAATGTACGAATCTTCTCGTCAGCGCTTGCAGACAGTTCAGTTTCATCGTATTCCGCACTCATTAGGCTTGCACGGTCGTAAGCTGATACATCTTTACCTGCTGCTGCCATTGCATCGTATGCTTGTTGGCGGAAGTTTAATGTCCAGTTGAATGATGGAGAGTTGTTGTAAACCAGTTTCGCATTAGGGTGAACTTCACGTACGCCGTCCATCATCTCTTTGATTTGACCGATGTGTGGTTTCTCAGTCTCAATCCAAAGAAGGTCAGCACCCGCGTTGATTGCTTCAATACAGTCGAATACACAGCGGTCTTCACCAGTACCTTCGCGGAATTGGTATAAGCCTGAAGGCAGACGCTTAGGACGAACTAGCTTGCCGTCACGGTTGAAGCAAACATCACCTTCAGCCATATCTGCAACATCAATCTCTTCAACATCTAGGTATGAGTTGTAGATATCACCTTGGTCGCCAGGTTCTTTCACTACCGCGATTTCTTTTGTTAGGCCAGCACCTTGTGAATCGGTACGAGCAACAATGATGCCGTTGTCGATGCCTAGTTCAAGGAAAGCGTAACGAAGTGCGCGAAGTTTTGCGTGGAAGTCAGCATGAGGAACCGTTACTTTGCCGTCTTGGTGACCACATTGCTTCTCATCGGCTACTTGGTTTTCGATTTGTAGACAACATGCACCCGCTTCAATCATTTGCTTAGCCATTAGGTAAGTCGCTTCTGCGTTACCGAAACCTGCATCGATATCCGCAATGATTGGTACTACGTGTGTTACGTGGTTGTCGATTTTGTCTTGGATTTGGTCTTGTAGATTCACATCACCCGCTTCACGTGCTGCGTCTAGCTGACGGAACAAGCCACCTAGTTCACGAGCATCCGCTTGGCGTAGGAAGGTGTATAGCTCTTCTACTAGGCCTGCAACTGACGTTTTCTCATGCATAGATTGGTCTGGAAGTGGACCGAAGTCAGAGCGAAGTGCTGCTACCATCCAACCTGAAAGGTATAGGTAACGACGGTCTGTCTTGCCATCAAAGTGCTTCTTAATAGAAATCAGCTTTTGTTGGCCGATGAAACCGTGCCAGCAACCCAGAGACTGAGTGTATTGAGAGCTATCTTCGTCGTAAGCCGCCATGTCTGCACGCATAATATCTGCCGTGTATTGCGCAATATCCAGACCTGTTTTGAATTTGTTTTGAGCTCGCATACGAGCTGCAGATTCAGGGTTGATTGCATCCCATGGAGCACCAGCAGCGCTTTTTGCAACTTCAATCTTTTCGATATCTTGTGTAATTTGCGACATAACTATTCCTTAGTTTCACGTGGACATGTTGGCCAATTTGGCGAGGTCATTCGATTTGGATTAAATCTAACCATGGACAAAGAATAACCATGTATGTGATAATTTTGTTAATTTATAGTTATTATATTCGGTATTTTTCTTATGAATATTGCTCGTATAGACCTTAATTTACTTGTGTATTTAGACATGTTGCTACGTGAAAGAAACGTAACACGAGCAGCAAATCAGTTAGGAATCACTCAGCCAGCCATGAGTAATGGCCTGCGTCGATTGCGTGATTTATTTGAAGACCCGCTGTTGGTGAGAACCAGTGAAGGGATGATACCGACCGAGCGAGCACATAAACTGCAGCCACTGATTCGAAACATTTTGGCGAATGTAGAAAAGACATTGCAACCGACCACGGAGTTTAATGCAGAAGACAGTGAGCGTGTGTTTCGTATCATGGCGAGTGACTATGCCGAGTCGACTATTATTCAACCTCTTCTGAAAAGGTTAAGCGAGATCGCGCCGAAAATACGACTGGATATCATGACGCCAAGTGACGTGAGTTATCAGGATGTAGAGCAAGGCACTGTTGATATAATTATCAATCGATTTGACGATATTCCACAGTCGTTCCACCAGATGAGCCTTTGGCACGACGGGTTTTCTTGCCTATTTAGTTGTGATAACCCAATAGCCGACAACTTCGATATTTTGTCTTATCTAAAGGCGCAACATATCTGGGTAAGTAAGACCGGAATGGGAACCGGAGTTGGGATCAACCCAAGCGAAGCGCAAAAGCTAGGTTGGATAGATGAAGCATTAATGCGCATTGGTAAAACGCGCAATATCACGGTGTTTACTCGACACTATTTGTCGGCGATTCTCTTCGCACAACAAAAGAATCTGATCCTGACCATTCCAACCAAAGCGGCTCAACTGCAGCGCAATAACCCTAGATTGTTGATCAAGCCTGCGCCATTTGCGATTGAACCCTTTGAGGTGAAGATGGCGTGGAGTCCATTGTTACAAACCAATCCCGACCATCAGTGGATGCGTCGCTTGATTAAAAGTGTCGCTAATGAAATCGAGAGTGGCGTTACGGAATAACACAGTTTGTAGGGTATTTTTTTTGTGAATATCCAGTATAACTGGCATAAATTAGCTAAATTTATGTCCGTTGCGTAAGTTTAATCTAGTAACGTAAATTTGAGCTAGTAACGTGAATTTAAGCCAGTTACGTAGATTTAATGAGTAGTCATCAGTTAGTTTGAGAGAGATTTTATGAGCAGTCGTATTCAACAGGGAAGCTTGAACATTGATAGCACCCTCTACCAATTAATTAATGAGCAGGTAATTCCTGGAACAGGCATTGTCGCTGAAGACTTTTGGCAATCATTTGCAATTATCCTTGAAGACTTAGCTCCCAAGAACCGCGCACTGCTTATCAAGCGTGACGATCTTCAACATCAAATTGACGTTTGGCACCAAGAGCGTGCGGGACAAACGCTAGATGCGGCCGAGTACAAACAGTTCTTACAGCAGATTGGCTACCTAGTTCCTGAGGGCGATGACTTTCAAGTAACGACCGCTAGCGTTGAGCCTGAAATTGCAACACAAGCGGGTCCGCAGCTTGTTGTACCTATTATGAATGCACGTTTTGCACTTAACGCGGCCAACGCACGTTGGGGCAGTTTATACGATGCGCTCTACGGAACCGATGTCATCAGTGAAAGTGACGGTGCGGAAAAGGGAGGAAGCTTTAACCCGGTACGCGGTGCTAAAGTGGTGAGCTACGCTCGAGGTTTCCTTGATGACGCTGCACCGTTAAACGGTGTCTCTCATAAAGACGTCACCAAATACAGCATCAGCAACGTCAGTATTGGCAATACACTGACAGCGACCTTAGATAACGGCGAAGAAGTCACCCTGATTGATCGCAACCAGTTCATTGGTTATCAAGGTGATGCGAGTGCCCCTTCAAGTATTCTGCTTAAGCACAACAATCTACATATTGAAATTCAAATTGACCCAAGCGCTCCGATTGGTAGCGTCGATGTAGCTGGTATTAAAGATGTGCTGGTAGAATCGGCACTGACTACGATTATGGATTGCGAAGACTCGGTAGCTGCGGTTGATGGTGAAGACAAAGCATTGGCTTACCGCAACTGGTTAGGTTTGATGAAAGGTGACTTACAAGAGTCGCTAGAGAAAAACGGCAAAACCATCGTTCGTAACCTTAATCCAGATCGCCAATACACCAGCGTGACGGGCGGTGAGATCTCGCTGAAAGGTCGCAGCATGTTGTTCATCCGCAATGTGGGCCATCTGATGACCAACCCTGCCATTATTGATGCTGACGGTAACGAAGTCCCTGAAGGCATTATGGATGGCATGATCACTTCGCTAATCGCAATGCACGATTTAAAAGGCAACAGTGCTTACCAAAACTCGACCGCGAACAGCATCAATATTGTTAAACCTAAGATGCATGGTCCTGAAGAAGCCGCGTTCACCAATGAGTTGTTTGGTCGCATTGAAGATGCATTAGGGCTAGATCGATTCACGATTAAAGTCGGCATCATGGACGAAGAACGTCGTACTTCAGTCAATCTTAAAGAGTGTATTCGAGCGGCTAAAGATCGTGTTGTGTTTATCAACACAGGTTTCTTAGACCGAACGGGTGATGAGATTCACACCAGTATGGAAGCGGGACCATTCGCTCCTAAAACACAGCTGAAAACCATGACTTGGATTGGCGCATACGAAGATCAGAACGTTGATCTTGGCTTAGCTTGTGGCCTGCAAGGTAAAGCCCAAATTGGTAAAGGTATGTGGCCAGAGCCAGACAATATGGCGAAGATGATGGACGCGAAAATCGGACACCCACAAGCGGGCGCAAATACTGCTTGGGTTCCTTCTCCAACTGCCGCGACTTTGCATGCTCTGCACTATCACAAGGTGAATGTACCAAGTCGTCAGAAAGAGCTTCGCGAGCGTGTGAGAGCGAACGTTGACGATATTCTGACTATCCCGCTACTAGGCAATCAAAAGCTGACTGCGAAAGATATCCAAAATGAATTGGACAACAATACTCAAGGTATTCTTGGCTACGTAGTGCGTTGGATTGACCAAGGCGTCGGGTGTTCTAAGGTGCCAGATATTAACGATGTAGGTTTGATGGAAGACCGCGCTACGCTGCGTATTTCGAGCCAGCATATTGCGAACTGGTTACGCCATGGGGTTTGTAATGAAGCCCAAGTAATGAAAACCATGAAGCGCATGGCCGCTGTGGTGGACGAGCAAAACGCTAGCGACCCGAGCTACCGCAATATGGCACCTGACTTTGAAAGCAGCATCGCATTTTCAGCAGCGTGTCAGTTGGTATTCGAAGGCTGCGCTCAGCCTAGTGGTTACACTGAGCCAGTGCTGCATGCTATGCGTCTAAAACTGAAAGCGCAGGCATAACGAACCAACCCAATAACAAAAACAGATAATGTAAAATACTAAAAAAAGAAACCCCCTTTAACCGAGCCCAAGGTGCCGCGCTTTTATAGCGCGGCTTTTTTTGGCTGTTTTTCTGGTGTGTGGGGGAATCTCAGAAGAGAGGTGTTAGTAGGGCTATTCGATGTTTAAGCTTGCTGATGTCTAAGAGTCAGGCTTAGTTACGACCAAGCCTAACTACTTCCGAGACCTAGTTACTACCAAAACACAGATACTTAATATCCATGTATTCATCGATGCCTTCTTTTGCGCCTTCACGGCCAATACCTGATTGCTTAACACCGCCGAACGGCGCGACCTCGGTTGAGATGAGACCATCATTAATACCGACCATACCGTACTCAAGTGCCTCTGCGATGTTCCATACTCGATGAATGTTCTGACTGTAGAAGTACGACGCTAATCCATAAATGGTGTCGTTTGCCATCTCAATAAGCTCTTCGTCTGTCTCGAATTGCATCACAGGAGCGACAGGACCAAAGATCTCTTGCTGAACAATGTCCATGCTGTGTTTCACATTTTTAAGAATGACAGGCTGAAGGAAAAGCCCATCAAGCTCTTGAGTTGGCGTCACAGGTGTCGCGCCTTGTTCTACCGCTCTGTCTATTAATGCTTGGATGTTGTTCTTCGCATTCTGACTGACAACAGGACCAATGGTGACACCCTCATCTAAGCCGTTACCAATCTTAAGCTGCTGAACCGCTTGATCGAATTTAGCCACGAACTCATCGTATACTTTACAGTGAACATAGAAACGGTTTGCACAGACACATGTTTGTCCCGCATTACGGAATTTCGACGCCATTGCGCCTTGAACTGCAGCGTCGATATCCGCATCGTCAAACACGATAAACGGTGCATTGCCACCCAGTTCCATTGAGGTACGCTTAATGCCTTTTGCCGCTTGAGCCATCAAGATACTGCCGACTCGAGTCGAACCAGTAAAAGAGATCTTTTTGATCAGTGGGTGTGATGTGAAAAGCTCGCCAATCTGTTCAGGGCTGTCGCCAAGTACGACTTGGAGTAGATCTTTAGGAATGCCCGCTTGGTAAGCCAATTCAACCACAGCAAATGCAGAAAGCGGCGTTTCATCTGAGGGCTTCACAATAAAACTACAGCCAGCAGCAAGGGCAGGAGCGGCCTTACGAGTGATCATCGCAATCGGAAAGTTCCATGGCGTAATGGCACATGCGACTCCGATAGGTTGTTTGATGGTTACCAAGCGTTTGCCAGCGACGGTGCTAGGAATAGAATCACCATAGGTGCGCTTGGCTTCTTCGGCAAACCATTCAATAAAGCTCGCGCCATACACCACTTCGCCCGTTGCTTCTGCTAACGGCTTACCTTGTTCAATGGTCATTAGGCGAGCAAGATCTTCTTTGTTTTCAAGGATCAGTTGATGCCAACCACTTAGCAATGCAGCACGGGATTTTGCGGGAATTTTTGCCCACTCTTTCTGCGCAACATGAGCGCGTTCGATAGCGCTCTCTAACTCCGCCTCGGATGAGATTGGCGCATGCCCAATAAGCTCACCCGTTGCTGGGTTTGTGACTGCAACTGCGTTGTTCGCTTCTGTCACCATAAAAGAGAGTAAGTGCTGGTTCTTAATGTTTAGCATCGTGATTCCTTTGTTGTGATTACTTTAGACGTGTTGCTTATGTGCGGGTTGGCGAGTGTTTAAATGACTTCGACCAACTGTTGATTGGTCGAAGCTTATGGTTACTACTCAATAATACAGTGTTTCTTGTTTGCAAGACGAAAACACCTACCCTTTTTCTTGAAATGATTACCATAGCGCTGCGTGTTGACTGTGATTGAATCGGTTATTACACAAATTCAAACAACACGTAAAAGTGTGTCTAATGATCTCTCAGCCCAATTAAATAAAGGGCTGGGGGCGGAAATTCCGGTTTGTGTAAAAAATCAATTTAGTAAAATTAACACTGTGAAATTTTTGTTGTGAAATTGTTTAAAAAATACAAGTAGTATGAAATACATGGAAGCAACACAGTAAAGAACAATTTTGAAAAGGGTCAATCAGGATTTTTGACCTACATGAAATTCAAAGCCGTAAGAGGGAAAGACTATGAATATGCTGACACTAGACAGAACAGAACTTCACAGAAACCATTCAACATTTATTGCTGAAGCTGTCTTTGCCGTAGAAATGGTGAAAGCAGACAAGCAACTCGAAAAACAAAAAATGGCGAAACAGTTGCTTGATACTCTATTCCCTTTAGAGGCGGGTTCACACGAAGATGCAGTGAGCTACGAGATTGATTATCGACATGTTCAGGTTTACTTCAAAAACGGCGAGCACACTGGCCTGAAAAGAGCGAAGCACTTTGTCGCTTATGCGGGTGATAAATCTAAACCATCGTCAATTCTATTTCGAGACGAGAGCGGTACCCATGTTGAAGTGACGATAGGTGCTCGCAAAGGAACTGGTAATTTAGAGTTGGTGAACATCGAAGACATTCAATTAGAGACATGCACCACGTTTGGCCAAACTGAAGCGAACCTCTCTTCTGGTATTCGCCACTGGGTTAGCTTAGTGAAGGGTGATGAAAGCGGCCGACCAAGCGCATCGAGTGAAGATAAAGAGTTCACTGAAAAGAATGGCGAAGATTATAACCTAGGCTTTTGTTTCGCGATTTAATGTACTGCCTTTGAAATGTGCAGTCTCTGTGGCAAGAAGCGTAGCAAGACATAGCACTGACATTTGAATACTGATTTCTCTTTTACCTTTGGTAATTTCCCCGCCCCTATAGCGGGGCTTTTTTATTAGAGCTATAAATAAATCAGGCTGTTGTTAATATTATCTGTAGAAAGTTTGTATGAGATTTTACGGTGCGTCATTTTAATTTAACGTATTGTATTTTAAGGTTTTTGTATGTTTATTTTATTCTGTTTTTATTGGCTTAACTATCACTATTGACGGTGGTTTGGGTGACTATTGAGCTAAAACTCAGTCAAAATGCTTTGAGCTGTGCTATAATCCGCGCCTTGGGATTGAGCCAATAAGTCCATTTGTCACCAATCATTGTGATTTTTATCGCCTTTTTATTTAGGTGGTGCGGCGAGCCAATCAAGTAGTAATTGGATATGGAGAGCGTCCTTATATTCGTTGATTCGGATATGCGAACATCATAATTTATGAGTTTTAAATCAAAAAAATACAGTATTGATTCTACTGACTATCAAGTTGGTCAAGACAACGTCAGTAAATGGGGCATGGATGTCCATAACACAGTCTTCGTAGCCTCAGTAGGCTTATCTCTTCTCTTCATCATCACTCTTCTTGCTCTTCCTCCTGCAGATGCTAAAGCTGCTATTGATTCTATTAAGGGTGCTGTTTTATCAAAGTTTGACTTCCTGTTTATGTGGGGAGCTAACATCATGCTAGCGTTTGCCGTTGTTCTCGCGTTTTCACCTTTGGGTAAAATTCGTCTAGGTGGCGAAGACGCGACGGCGGATTACTCCATGTCATCTTGGATAGCAATGCTATTCGCAGCCGGTATGGGTATCGGGCTTATTTTCTGGGGTGTTGCTGAGCCAACCGCGTTCTTCACTAACTGGTTCGGCACACCATTAGATGCGGAACCTTTTACAGAAGCAGGCCGTGAACTAGCACTAGGTGCAACCGTATTCCACTGGGGTTTTCATGCATGGGCTATCTATGGCATGACGGCGCTTTGTCTAGCGTACTTTGTTTACAACAAAGGCTTACCGCTATCAATGCGTTCTGTGTTTTACCCAATACTGGGTGAACGAGTTTGGGGTAAAACAGGTGATGTGATCGACGTACTAACGGTACTGGTTACTCTGTTTGGCCTTGCGACTTCATTAGGCCTAGGTGGTACGCAAGCAGCAAGTGGTATTAGCCACGTGTTTGGCTTGGAAAACAACATCTACCTTCAGCAATCTATTATCGTTTTGATTATGGGCTTGGCGATCATCTCTGTTATGCGTGGCATGGACGGTGGTGTTAAGTTCCTAAGTAACCTGAACATGGTTATTGCGTTCGTATTCCTTGGTCTTATCGCTGTATTGAACTTTACGACAGTGCTTGATTCTGTGGCGACTGCGGCAACGGGCTATGTGAAAAACATCGTAGCTTTGAGCCAAAGTGCGGGTCGTGAAGACACAACATGGCTGCATGGTTGGACTGTGTTCTACTGGGCATGGTGGGTTGCGTATGCACCATTCTTCGGTATGTTCGTAGCGCGCATTTCTAAGGGCCGTACGGTTCGTGAGTTCCTACTTTGCGTACTGATTATCCCAACATTGGTAACGTCGGCTTGGATGTCGATCTTCGGTGGCGTGGCTATCGAGCAAGTAATTAACCATGTGGGACAACTTGGCCTCGACCAAGGCATTACAGACGTATCTCTAAGCTTGTTCTACATGCTAGATGCTTACTCGTTCGGTAGCATTCTGTCAGTTCTCGCGGTCGCACTGATCATTGTGTTCTTCGTTACAACGCTAGACTCAGGCTCTATCGTTATCGATGGCATGACAGCGGGTGGTAAGCTTGAAGTTCCTGTTAAACAGAAAGTGGTTTGGGCGGTTATCTCAGGTGCTATCGCAATGGTAATGCTGTGGATTGGTGGTACTCAATCTATCCAAGCTCTGCAATCGATCACAATCATTGCTGCACTGCCGTTTACGATCATTCTTCTGATTGGCTGTTTTAGCTTGTTGAAAGGTCTACTGACTGAAGTAGATAAAGGACAAGAAAACGTTAGTGAAACCGCTAAATAAAGTAATCGAGTATGGGGAGTATATAGTTCGCTAATTATTCCTTATTCAGTGTTATTTCAAAGCTCTCTTGTACTGTGTGCAAGGGAGCTTTTTTATGCCCAAGAAGAAATCAAAGGTAAGAGAAAAGACAAAAAAAAGAGCCACAAGTGAATCGTCACTTGTGGCTCTTTTTAGTTTTAGGGAGCCGCTTTAGCTAATAGCTTACGCGTTCAATTCATGTTGAATTACGTAATCCAAAGCACCGACTACCGCTGCAACTTGAGCGTCATTACACTCTTCGTCAGTCACTTTGTCGCTGTCTGGGTAAACCTCTGTGGTTGTTCCGTACTTACAGTCGGTCACGCCGCCACATAAGCCAAGCTTCTTCATTGGGTAGTTGATCACACCGTGTTGAGTGACGTCTGAACCAATGATCTTGCCTTCGTCATCCGCAGGCGCAATATGCGTTACTTGCTCTACTGATTTAATTACAGCTTCTTGGAATTCTGGTTGCGGGTTTTCAGTATCGCCAACCGTGTAGAAACCATCTGGAATCATACCTTCGATGTACTCAATACCATCACGAGCTGCGAGTGCTGGTCGGAATTCAGTTTCATCAGAGTCTGTTGTCTCATGTAGGTCAACGTGAACCAATACTTCTGGCAAAGAGGCCACTAAAGCTCGTAGGTTTGCTGATTCTTCTGCTGGCGTACCGTCATAGAAAGAGCGGTTTGGATCGACAGCATTTGGGTTCCAACGGTTGATCACCTCGTAACCCCAAGGGCTTACACAAGGTGCTACTACAATGTTGAAGTGCACTGTGTATTTCTCTGCTTGGGTCGCTGCAAATTTGATAGCGCCATGCACACCACTGGTTTCGTAACCGTGAACGCCACCTGTAACGAGAATGGTCGGCTTTGACTCGTCCCAGTTTTTGCTCTTAATTACAAAAAGTGGGAAGCGAGCTTCGTCGTAGCTCAGTGCACCGTATTGTTCGATATCAAAACGGTCTGCAAGTGCTTTAATCTTTGGCACAACTTCTTGTTGATATTCACGCTTAACCGTTCTTTGAGCAAACCATGCTTGACGTTCTGCTTGTTGCCACTTTTGTCCCGGTTTACCGATAGGGTAGGTGTAAGTACTTTCCATTGTTTTTATCTCTGTGGGGTAAGTTGCGATTGAGTGAGAATAATCAGCAGAAGAGTATCGTGCAACTCTTATTGAGTGGACTTATGTTACAAGCGATTGGTATTTTTAATGTTGTTTATGGATAGCCTTGTTTGCTGTGCTGCTTTTTTTGTAATGAGTTTTTCCTTTTTCTAGGTTATATCAAATGCTAACGTCCGATACCGAAATCGGTGCTTTCTATAAAACTAGTGTTGCACTGGTGAAGCAAGGGAAGGTAAGTCCTGCTTTGTCAATTTTCCTTGCTCATCAGTTAAAGCACAGACCGTATTTCGACCATTTTCTTTTGCGTAATATAAGGCTTCATCCGCGCGTTTAATCATACTGGGAACCTTGTCTTCAGCCCAAAGTTCAGACAGCCCAAAACTTGCTGTCAGATTGGCACTTTGCTGTCGCCAAAACTTGGTCTCTTCGATAATTATTCGTAACTTCTCAGCTACCTTACATGCTTCACCGATACGGGTATCAGGCAATACAATCAAGAACTCTTCGCCGCCATAGCGGAACGGTATATCTGCGGCTCTAAGGTTGTGTTGGAGAATGATGCCTATTTTTTTCAATACTTGATCGCCAGTCTGGTGACCATGTTGATCGTTGACCTGTTTAAAGTGGTCGATATCGAGAATGATCACCGATAAGGGGTGATGATGCCTTACGCTGCGCATCCATTCTCGTCTTAACATTTCATTCATAGCGCGGCGATTATACAACTGGGTTAAGCTGTCTTTCATTGATGAGCTATAAAGTGATTGCATCAATCTGGCGTTTAGAAGCCAGTTGTAAGTGAAGCCGATCGTGCTAAGCAAAATAGCAGTCATGATGAACGCAAGTTGATGGATGCTACTTGCTTGTAAAAAGTCGTCAATATTAGGTTCCTTAAGGGTTATCCAGATCCTAACTAGCATGAAAATAGAGTGAGCACTGAATACACTCATCAATAGTACAAGCGCTGCTTTGACATCAGCGACAGTGCCTGTTTTTATGACCAATACACTGGCCACAGTACATAACGTGATATAAAAACTCATCGTTATCACTCTCGCATTGGTTGATGCATCGTAGAGGGTGAAGTAAATCAAGGTAACGATGACGACTGGTAATCCCAAGAAAACGCAAACGCTATAGAGCGAGGGCGATTGTCTTAATTGAGTCAGGCTAAACACCATTGAAGCGAATCCGCCGGCTATTGCCATATTTGATGTTATTTTTGAGAGCCAAGGTGAAATGTGGGAGCCAAAACTCAGTAATGAAAACCCTACCATTAATAAAAATATGGCACAGAAAAAACTGCGCATTCCCAGAATACGAGCTTGGCTTTGTTGTTTGATTACTAGACCGATACAGTACGTACCAGACAAAAACACCATAATTAAACACAAAGTTCGAATATCTAAGTCTAGAGTCATATTTTACCGCTGATTTTTAACCGTACTTTTTGGGTGGTTATAAGGTAAGGTTAGGTGCTAATTGCCTAGAATCAAGGGTATTAAGAGATAATAAAAAAGCCCTTCACTTATGTGAAGGGCTTAGTGTTTTATAAGTTGTAATGAGCGCTTAAGCTTTACAACATCGGACTACTATTTTACAGCCCAAGCAATCGTCTCGCCGCCACGGATTGGCACAACGATGTCTGAACCGAAAGGCATGGTTTCAGCAACATTCCACTCTTCTTTAACGAGCGTGATTGTGTCTGCATTACGTGGCATGCCGTAGAAATCCGGACCATTGTGGCTTGCAAACGCTTCCAAGTTCTCAATCTTGCCTTCTAAATCGAATACTTCAGCGTACAGTTCAACCGCAGCGTGTGCTGTGTAAGAACCTGCACAACCACATGCTGACTCTTTAGCGCCTTTCGCGTGTGGCGCAGAATCGGTACCCAAGAAGAACTTCTTGCTACCGCTTGTTGCCGCTTCGATAAGTGCTAACTGGTGTGTGTTGCGCTTAAGGATAGGTAGGCAGTAGAAATGTGGCTTAATGCCGCCAACCAGCATGTGGTTACGGTTGTAAAGCAAGTGGTGAGCTGTGATGGTTGCCGCTACGTTCTCGTTAGCGTTCTTAACGAAAGTCGCTGCATCTGCAGTCGTGATGTGCTCTAGAACGATCTTCAGGTTAGGGAAGTCGTTAACAATCGGTGCTAGAACCGTGTCTAGGAACTCTTTTTCACGGTCAAAGATATCAACATCGTGAGCCGTTACTTCACCGTGTACCAGCAGCAACATACCCACTTCTTGCATCGCTTCTAGTACGTGGTAGATCTTTTGAGCTGAAGTTACACCTGAATCCGAGTTTGTCGTTGCGCCAGCAGGGTATAGCTTCGCCGCTACAACAGCGCCAGATTCTTTCGCTTTGCGAATTTCATCAGGTGTTGTGTTGTCTGTTAGGTAAAGTGCCATTAGAGGCTGGAACTGTTCACTTGGCTGCTCTGCCATGATGCGTTCACGGTAAGCAAGAGCCATTTCGGTATCGGTTACCGGTGGGATGGTGTTTGGCATGATTAACGCTCGACCATTGTAGCGGCTGATATCGCGGACTGTATCTTTTAATACTTCGCCATCGCGTAGATGAACGTGCCAGTCGTCAGGACGAGTAATCGTAAGTTGTGTCATTGAAGGCTCCCACCATTTGAAGTGTTATGTAGTTGGAGCCTAAACTCAGCGAAATCTGTGAAAGCAATCGCTTACGTTTAGGCGACAGGATGATAGTGGAAAAGCACTTTCATTTCATCCTATTTTTAACTCTTCAGGGTTAGGAGCTTGTTTTTATAGATATTTTATTCGGTATCTATTTGTTAATAAGGGTTAGCGGGTGGCTACCCACAGACCATGGATCATTCCTGGAACCCAGAAGAAGAAGGTCAGGACGATGTTAATCAGCAAATCTTTACCTGCACCGCGAGCGAAGAACACACCAACGGGCGGAAGCGATACACATAAAATGATAATGACGAGTTTGTTCATGATAAATCCTTTTTATTCAATGAAAGTTCAATGCGATAACCGTGTTCATATTATAGAACGTATAGAGAGTGTTAATGCATTGCTGTCTTAATGTATACAAGGCAGTGATTTAAACATCTCAAGATATTAGCTTAGTATCAAGTGTTTAATGCCTGCCAGTTTATCTATTTATAACCATTTGTTAGCATTGGGACAAACAACAAAACATTGGAATCGTTATGTCGCAGTCACCTTTAGATCAAGCTCCCTCTTTATCTCAAATCAATGTGTTTCCGGTTAAATCAGTGGGCGGGATCGCACTCTCTTCTGCTTGGGTCGAAAAACAGGGTCTTACTTTCGACAGACGTTTTATGTTGGCACTGGCTGATGGCTCAATGGTGACAGCGCGTAAGTATCCGAAAATGGTCAAGGTATCTTCAAGCCTGCAACCAGACGGTTTGATCTTTACTTATGAAGGTAAAGAGCCGCTGCGTCTAAAGTATGCAAATTTCAAGATGCAAGAAGCACCAGCAACGGTTTGGAAAGACAATTTTACGGCTTACACCACCAATGATGAAGCCGATGATTGGTTCAGTGATGTGCTCGGAGTTCGTGTTGAGTTGCTGTTTTCTGGTGAGCAATCGAATCGAGTGCGTGAAAAGCTTGGCCATAATGTCAGTTTCGCTGACGGCTATCCAATGTTAGTGATCAGCCAAGCCTCTCTAGATGAGCTTAATCGCCGCAGCCCTGAAGTTCACTCTATGGATCAGTTCCGGACCAACTTTGTTGTTTCGAATACAGAAGCTTTTGCTGAAGATGGTTGGAAGCGTATCCGTATCGGTGAGGTTGAGTTCGAAGCGGTGAAGCCTTGCGAGCGTTGTATCCTAACGACAGTTGATGTTGAGCGTGGCGAATTTAGATCAACAAAAGAGCCTCTTAATACCTTCTCTACATTCAGAGCTAACGAGCGTGGTGGCGTTTTCTTTGGTCAGAATCTTGTGGCTAAAAATGAAGGTTTGGTTAAAGCGGGTGATGTGGTTGAAGTACTCGAAACCAAAGAGAAAGAACACTACGAAGACACTTGGGTTGAGTCGTTACATTTAACGTGTGTTGAGCGTGAAGAGATCGCTCGTGACTTTACGACCTTTTGGTTAGAGCCTGCCAAAGAAAACCATTCATTGCCAAGTTATCAGCCAGGGCAACATCTTCCGATTGAGATGGTGATTGATGGCGAGAAGGTTTCTCGTCGTTACACGTTATCTTCTAGTCCTTCACGAGCGGGTCGTTTAGCGATTTCAGTGAAGCGAGTGGACGATGGTCAAATCTCTAACTGGTTAAATGATCACTTCCAAGTAGGTGATACTTTGGTTGCTCAAAATCCAGATGGTGCGTTCTACTTAGAAGCGAATCCAACTCACCCGTTACTGCTTTTGTCTGCAGGCAGCGGCATTACGCCAATGTTGTCGATGCTTCGTTATTTGGCCGATCATGGCCAGATTGGTGATGTGGTTTTCTACCATCAGTGTAGCAGTGAAGAAGACATCCCTTACCAAGCTGAGATTGATAAGATCGCCAGTGAGCACGCGGGTCTTCGTGTGATTTATTCATTAAGCCAACCAACCAAAGAGTGGGATGGTCTGTCTGGCCGTTTGAGCGTGTCTCATGTCGCTAAAGTTGAAGAGTTACACAAGCGCCAAGCGTTCGTGTGTGGCCCTGACGGCTTTATGGATAATGCTAAGAAACTGCTGATTCAAATGGGGCTCAACCCTCAGCATTACCATCAAGAAGCGTTTGGTGTCGCTCAGTCAACAGAAGAGACGGTGAAGCAGCTACAGTTAAGTGTGAACGGCTACCTGTTCGAAGGTAATAATCAATCAACCTTGCTAGAGCAAGCGGAGTCGGCGGGGGTGTCTATTGCTTCAAGTTGTCGTGCGGGTTTCTGCGGTGCTTGTAAAGTGACGCTTGAGTCCGGACAAGTTCATCAACCGGATGTCCCTGCATTGCAAGATCATGAACGTAATATGGGGCAGATCTTGGCGTGTTGTAGCGTGCCTCAAACCGATATCGAAGTTGTAGATTAACGACTCGTTAGATCATTACGAAAAACGCATTAAAGAACACTAAATAGAAAAGGCCGGAAGTTCGTAAATGAGCTTCCGGCCTTTTTGATTCTGAGCTAATTCAAAGATTAATCGTAGATCGTTGGGATTGGTTGACGCTTGTGCTGTGTTGCTTTGTAGATGCCAACTAAGCGATCGGATACGTCTTGAGGTACTGTTTTACCTTCAAGGAAATCATCGATTTGATCGTAAGAAAGGTTCAATGCTGCTTCATCGGCTTTCTGTGGATCAAGCTCTTCTAGATCAGCAGTGGGTACTTTCTTAACAAGTTGCTCTGGAGCGCCCAACGTTGCTGCAAGCTCACGAACTTGGCGTTTGTTCAAACCAAATAGTGGTGCTAAATCACATGCGCCGTCACCGTGCTTAGTGTAGAAACCAGTGATGTTTTCCGCTGAGTGGTCAGTACCAATCACCAGACCGCCAACGTAACCAGCAATTTCGTATTGTGCGATCATGCGAGCACGAGCTTTCACGTTGCCTTTCACAAAATCGATTTTTGCTGAATCTGTTGGTAGTAGACCTGCGCCTTCAAGAGCAACGTGAGATGCAGCGTGAAGCCCATCAACACCCGCTTTAATGTTGACAGAAACAGATTGAGAAGGCTGAATGAAAGAGAGAGCAAGCTGTGCTTCGTCTTCATCTTTTTGTTCACCGTAAGGTAGACGAACCGCGATGAATTGGCAGTCGTCGCTACCAGCGCTTTCATTTAGGCTATCAACGGCCATCTGTGCCAAGCGGCCACAGGTTGTTGAGTCGACACCACCACTGATACCAAGGATCAGTGATTTGCATCCTGACTGTTGAAGTTTCGTTTTGATAAACTCCACACGACGAGTCACTTCGAAGTGAGGGTCAATTGAAGGTAGTACGCGCATTTCGTCACGAATTAACTGTTCCATTCGTATTCCTTTCCTGCAAGCAAATTAAAAATCTAGTGTTATCATACCTAAATCATCCGATTTAAAAACCTCTTTGCACAAGCTTAGAAAGAGAAGGCAGTAATAAGTAATGGAAAAAATAGCCATTTTCGGTAGTGCGTTTAATCCACCGAGTTTAGGGCATAAAAGTGTGATTGATTCATTGGCTCACTTTGACAAAATCCTGCTCGTTCCAAGTATTGCCCATGCTTGGGGAAAAGAGATGCTAGACTTTGATACGAGATGTCAGTTAGTTAACGCATTTATTAGCGATCTTTCATTGGATCAAGTGGAGCTTTCTTTGGTCGAAAAGAGCCTATTTACTCCAGGTGAAAGCGTAACGACTTATGCGGTGCTCAGCGCACTTCAGAAGTTACATCGTGATGCGGAACTCACGTTCGTTATAGGTCCTGACAACTTCTTTAAGTTCTCATCTTTTTATAAATCAGATGAGATTACTGAGCAGTGGTCTGTAATGGCTTGCCCTGAAAAAGTGAAAATTCGTAGTACTGATATCCGCAATGCGCTGATAAGTGGAAGCGATGTGGCAAAACTGAGTACAAAGTCAGTTACAAAGATATTGCAAGATAGTGGACTGTATACAATAATGTAGATTCACTCACTCAAGAGGTCTGATGACTATGCTAAAGCGCGCGATACCAGCGACGATGATCATTGCAGCATGCAGTTTACCTGCATATGCTGAGTGTGATTTTTTTAGCCTAGATTCGGTAATGCTGACTTCTGATGACGAAAATAGCTGCTTGGATTTCTCTACTAGCCTTGAATCTTTCGGTCAACGTATGATTGAGCTAAGTGGGTTAAATGAAGGTGAACCTGAATCTGAATCAAAGCCAGACTATTGGTCTGATTGGGTTATTCAAAGCAAAGATGCGCCTTTGTTAACTCAGAGCCTTGAGTCTAACTATGTTGGTCTCGGTATGTGGTTTCCAGAAGAGCTGGAAGATGAACAGTATAATATGTCGACAGAAGAGTGGTTGATGAACCATGGTCTTCAGCTGAGCATCGGTTTTGGTGATAAAGTTGAAGGGCAGCCGCGTATGCGTTTTGATTACCGTTGGCATGACTCTAGTGATGCAGACTTAATGATGCAGGTTGAGCTGCCATTCTAGACAGGTAGTTCATTCTTTTCTGTCTAAGTGCTAAGAATTAAAAAAGCCGCAAAAACTCAGTTTTTGCGGCTTTTTAGTATCTAGTCTGTTGCTTTCAATATCAGCTATCGCCAGGTTATAAATCTTCACCAAACACGAGCATGCACAGTTGTTCGAACTCTTCTTCTTTGCCTGAGAACAGATCATCAATTACAAGAGTACGTTTCTGACCTGATTGCATGCGCTTCTTCGCCTCGCGCATTACCATCACCAATGTGTGCTCTTGCGGTAAGTTTGAGTCATCAACATTCCATTGATTGAATCGCTGAGACAGAGCACTTTCACAAAGCAGTGGCTTAAACGCCAACACCTCTTGCTTCAATACAGAAAGCATATCTTTAAACGCTTGCTCAGTATTATTCGTTTTTACACTACGAGACTTAGTAAGTTCTAGCTTTTCTAGCAACGCAGAAGAGAGGTTCGTTTGCGTGACGTATCCCGCTTGTCTTGGGAATGAATCCGTCAAGCGCACAGAAAAGTCGACACGATTGACCTGTGTGTTTGGAAAGTAGGTCAGTGATGTTAGGCAGTCATATGGAACCCAGACGCTCTGACCTGGCTCGACGGCATACTCTTGTTTGCCCAGCTTAATCAAAACCAAACCACTTTGAACCGATACAAGGCTATGCTTAAGTACTTTTTTGCGTGGTGTAATCACCAGGTGTGAAAAGTAAGCCGATGTATATTCAATAGCGAAGTTCATAGATAGTACCTTAGTCTTGGGGCGTCAAGATTACCGTTAATCTTAAAGAATGCCAATAATAACAGGGCATTTTCGATGTTTCTGGTCTGACCTTGTCAAAAGTATGGGCTCTGTAGCTGCGATAAGTCAAAACAACGCGTAGAATGAGCCAGCTTTTTATTATATGAATGAAAAAATGACCTCTCCAACCGATCCATATGTTGATATTCGTCCTTACGGCGATGATGAAATTCCTGCGGCACTAAACCGTCTTATTAATGATGAAGAATTTATCAGTGCGATCTTGCACTATCGTTTTTCAAACCATGCGTCTTGGTTCAAAGCGTTAATGAGCCCGATCTTGCGAGTGTACTTGAAAATGAAATGGAGCAAGCTGACTAGCGTTGAATCCATTCAGATTGAAGTTAAAAAGTACTTACGCGACACGCTCGCTAAAACCACCAAAGGGGTGACATACACGGGTTTAGAGTCACTGGATGCGAACCAAGCGTACCTGTTTGTATCAAACCATCGTGACATTGCTATGGATCCAGCGCTAGTTAATTACGCTTTGCATCTGAAAAATCATCAAACTTGCCGTATTGCCATTGGTGATAACCTACTAAAGAAGCCATGTGCGACTGAATTGATGCGTCTGAACAAAAGCTTCATCGTAAAGCGTTCTCTAAAAGGGCCACGTGAAATGATGAAAGCGCTTGGACAATTGTCTTCGTACATTAAGCACTCTCTAGAAACAGGTAACTCTATTTGGATCGCTCAGAAAGAAGGTCGTGCAAAAGACGGCAATGACTTCACAGAGCCAGCAATTCTGAAGATGTTCCATGTTGAAGGGCGTAAGCAAAAAATCGTATTTCCTGAGTACGTGAAATCATTGAAGATCGTTCCTGTGGCTATTTCATACGAAAACGATCCATGTGACACAGCGAAAGCAATAGAGCTTTTTGAAAAAGACGTAAACGGCAGTTACGAAAAGGGTGAGTTTGAAGATATCGAAAGTATCATTCAAGGCATCATCGGGAATAAAGGGCGTGTTCATGTTGGTTTTGGTCAGGTTATTGACCAAGATTTCGATACGCCTGAAGCACTTGCTCAAGAGATTGACCGCCAGATTCATGATAACTACAAACTATTTCCTGTGAACTTACTGGCTGCAGAAAAAGAAGACGAGTCGATTACAGCTGCGGTGAAGCAAGAGTTTGAAGATAAACTATCGAGTTTGCCACAAGGTGCTCGTCAGTACTTGATCGATAGCTATGCGAATCCAGTGAAGAATATTGGTTAACGAGCGTTAGCAAACAAGTTCGTTGATTGAATTGAAAAAGGAGCCTAAGGCTCCTTTTTTTATAGCGATATAGGTGTCTTTTTCTAAGTACTGCTATTACCGTCAATCAATCAATCAATCAATCAATCAATCAATCAATCAATCAATCAATCAATCAATCA